>JARRQQ010000732.1:0-2240 GCA_037381725.1 Sedimentisphaerales bacterium | reverse complement strand
CCCTTGGTTGGGTCTCCGCGATTCCAGCCCCGCCCTCCCGCAGGACCTCGCAGCTCAATTCTGCGTTAGGCGGAACTGGTCGTGGCCGACATCTGGAGCGGATCCTATTTGAAAATGGGACAGGCCGCAGTTCTGGTCGGAGTAGCAGCTGTGCGAATACGTGAGCCGGAGACATGGAAGGAGGGAACAACATGGCATTGCCACAATTGCAGAGGCAATTTGCAGAGCGACTGTTGGGGTCGTTTTGTGAGAAGCGGGTCCCCGCGGAGGAGAAAGACCGAATGCGTATCTACTACAAGATACGGGGCAACTCGATCACCCTGATGGACAGCCGGCCGGGGCTGCTACCGCAGGGCGATTGGCTCAATATGAGTATTGCACAGTTTCGTTACGATGAATCAAATGGAACATGGACCCTATACTGCACCGACCGAAACGACAAGTGGCACTTGTACATGGATTGTGACCCTAGCAAGGACCTGTCGGAACTGCTGAAGGAAGTGGATGACGATCCCACGGGAATCTTCTTTGGATAGCGGCCCGGGCTCTGCGTCGCCGAAAACACGGGAAGAAGGATGGCAAACCGCGGCTGTAGAAGACCAAGAAAATCGACCAACATGAACTTCCAAGTTCAGCCTAACGCGGGGTTGGAGTTGACCGCGCAGCAACCGGCACAATCGGTTTGTGGTCTCTGCCTGAGCCCGGTGGGATCGCCTGAATCGGCGCAGCCACTCAGTTCCCCGTTAGGCATGTCGGAGTGACGCGGTCTGCGAGAGAAAAGAGGGAATAATCCACACAAGAGTGATGATGAGAATGGTGTGCAGAAGAACATCTGTAACGGAATGCCAGACGACAAAGAAGCGCGCAGCCGACTACGGATCCGGAACTCTGCAACAGAAGGTAGGTAGTCTCTGTGGAAGAGGCAAGAATAAGGACTCATGAGTATGAGTGATATCAGGCGCCAGCGCAGAGAGCAGACTACCGTCAAGACCATGATTGAAATGTTCTGTCGGGCTCATCATCCAGGCCACCAGAATATGTGCGACGAGTGTAGCAAGCTGCATCGATACGCGATCCTCAGGATTGAAGAATGCCCGTATGGGACCAGAAAGCCAAGGTGTTCAAAATGCCGGATTCACTGTTATGAACAGGATATGAGGGAACATATCCGCGCAGTGATGCGATATTCTGGGCCAAGAATGCTGTTCCATCACCCGTTATTGGCACTAATGCACGTGATAGATAGACCAAAGCGTAGGGGTCGCAGAGAGGCTCGTTGACAGAAAGCTCAATGATGAGAGCATTACGGAAGATCTCAAGACGCGGAGTCATGGTGAGGGTCTAAAGCCACTGCGGTGACATGAAACTCCTTGTGGCAATTCGTCACAGGTCTTGAGAGCCGCGCCAAACGTGACGCTGAAGTTGACCGCATAGCTGCCAACTATCGCGAGCGAGTGATTCTTGATAGGCAATCGCTGCCGCGGCGTGCGGCGGGGCAACTCAGCTCATCGTTAAGCTTAAACCAAATGGGTAATAGGAGGAAAGTATGAAACGCTCTATTACGTTATTTGCATTCTGTGTCTTTCTTATTCCTGCTTTGTTCAGCCCGCCTGTTTTTTCACAGAACCACGCTGATGTAGAACAACTTATACAAGGCAATACTCAGTTTGCAATTGATCTTTATAAGCGAATAAAAACAACAGAAGCGGGCAATCTGTTTTTCTCACCCTACAGCATCTCCACTGCAGCCTCGATGACATATGGAGGTGCTCGAGGGGACACGGCAAAACAAATGGTGGATGTGTTTCACGTCTCGCTGGAGGATCAAAAACTTCACCATGCCTTTGCGGATATTCAGTCTAGGCTGAATCTGATCCAACGGCAGAAGAAAATAGAATTGCATGTCGCCAATTCCCTTTGGCCACAGGATAAGTATCCTTTTCTAATAGAATACCTGGAGCTGGTCAGGAACTGCTACGGGGCCAAGATTGAACCTGTTGACTATGATCGAGACCCAGAAGCCGCACGAAGGAGAATCAATGCGTGGGTGGAGAAGAAAACGAAGAATCGCATCCAGGATATAATTCCAGATACAAGATTCCTGACTACGCCAACACGCCTCGTACCTGCAAATGCCATTTATTTCAAAGGGGAATGGTTCAGACGGTTTGAGAAATCCTCTACGGAAGAAATGCTATTTTATCCAGAAAAAAATGAAACAATCAAAGTTCCAATGATGA
>JARRQQ010000731.1:0-2259 GCA_037381725.1 Sedimentisphaerales bacterium | reverse complement strand
ATGCAAGACTTCGGCGAGCAGGCTTACTTCCTCAATTTTCCAAGCAAGTTTATCAGTGAAGATGGTAGGAGGTTGTGGTTATGTTACTCCGCGAACTTCAGTCCTGGTTGGAATGGTGTGAAGCTGGAGTTCAATCCGCCCGGCGGGCGTTACGGTTTATGCCTGCACGAGGTGAAATTGCTGGGACCAGGCGACAACTTGGCAACTGGGAACAAGACACCGAAGACGATGCCGTGAGTCGTGCACTTTAGCTCCGACGTTCTATGAGGAAAGACAATGTGAACTGGTGGTGGGTCGTGCTCAATCCTCTTGGATGCCTGTGGGTTATCCCGATGCTTGGGTCTCGCGAGGCCAACGTGCCGCGGTTGTTTTTCGTCGCGGTCGCAGCCCTATGGGCACTCGTCTTTTCATTCGCCCAGCCATTGTACGACTGGGGCACGACTCTTTTGAGAAAACTCGGTCATGACCGTTTGGCTGATTCTCGGGATTGTCTCAAGCCGAAAGTGCTGTTGCCGGCACGAGTCACATTGCTTATCATGGCTTCAATGAGTTTCTTCTTCGCACTTCTATAGATTTCACTGGAACAGCCATTGCACCTCGATGGAACTGCGCTGCTGAATCAACGCTTGGGCATAGTGTGAAACCATCCTCGACGAGCAGCTCATAGCCCTCAATGTGTAGAACAGGAATGGCATTTTTATCGAGACTATGAAGCGAAAGCTATTTTGGGCAAGATTGCTTCTGGACAGCACTGAGACTATGTGTAAACTCGAATGACTGTTGATCGTGTGATTCTTGTCTGAATACAGACGATGCCGTATGGTAAGATAGCTTGAAAACCACGTCGGTGCTAACCTGACCAAAGATCGTTTTGGATGGACAAGGGATAATGAGAATGGATGCTCAGGACAAACGCGTCGCCGCGATTCTCGGAGAGATCGAGGACATTACCTTCGACGAGACGATTGGCGTTTTTTATGAATATCTGAAAACCCACCTGTCGCTGCCATGCAAAGTGACGGGAATAGAGGATTTTAGGTGGGAAGAGGTCTATGTCTTCGGTCCTGGGGATCAGGGGGAATATGACCATCTCAAGCAAACTCAACCATCTTATACGGATCACTACGAACTTTTGGGGATAGACCGTGAATGCACCCCAGAATGGGTGATGTGCTGGGAAGATGATATCGGTGCCCGTGTCCGCCGCGTCTCCGATGGTAAGCAGTTCGTGCTCGGATTGTCAGAACTCAAGGCAACGGACAAGAAATCCGGAAACTATCGGTTTCTTGATGACTACTCTGTTTGGTTCGCTAATAACCGCTGATGCAACGCTGGCTTGGAAACGCGCAGGAGGGGACACTATGTGTGGACATAAGACGCGATTGGCCGTGCTGATTTTAACCGTCGGCCTGCTCGGTACGGCCCTGCAAGAAGCGGCTGGGAATGAATCAAAAGAGCCACCTGACTACCTCGCAATTGTGAAAGCATATGCCGATGCAATGATCGAACATGGACAAGAGGTGTACGGACAAAGGCATTCGCCGCTGTTTGCAGAGGAACTCGACCGCACAACGATGCGGATGCTGGAAGAAGAGGCTCTCCAGAAAGTGGCTGCCATTCCCTATGAGGCATGGGGCATCCGCCCGCATGATCGGATGCTGGGCGGGAGCAACCCTCAGCATTGCCAGAACCTCTACCAGATCCTTTTTCAACTGACAGAAATCTCGGGCGATGAGCGCTATGCCGAGCAGGCCAACCACTGGCTGCAATATTTCTTCGAGCAATGCCAAAGCCCTGCGACAGGGCTGTTCTGGTGGGGCGAGCACGCCGGATGGGACTTGCGGAGCGATAAACCGCTGGAGAAACGTGCTGGTGACACGCACGAATTCTACCGCCCCTGGGTGCTGTGGCCACGCAGTTGGCAGCTTGCCGATAAGGCCTGCGAGCGGTTTGCTCGGGGCCTCTGGGAGCATCAGATAGGCAATCACAAGACGGGTGATTTCTCCCGCCACGCGGCAATCGCCTCACATGGGCCGGGTACGGAGGCGCCCTATGCTCGTCACGGCGGCTTTTACATCGAGACCTGGGCGGCCGCCTATAAGCAGACGCGGGATGACGTGTTCCTCGCCGCTATCCGGTCAGTTCTGGACGGCCTTGAGCGAGCGCGATTGCACGAAGGTGGTATGCTTGTTTCCGGATCGAAGCAGAAAGGCGGCCGAACTCGGTACTGTGTTTCGCTGGCCGTCTCGCTGGACCAGG
>JARRQQ010000730.1:2312-2784 GCA_037381725.1 Sedimentisphaerales bacterium | reverse complement strand
GCCGATTGAGGCCGCCTTTAAGAGCAGCCTCTCTATCGATCTTGCCCGTAAAAAGCTTCCTCGGAGCATTGGCTACAATACCGGTCAGATATCCTCGATGCTATCCGGGGCATTCTGGGGGCTTTTGGCGACCTTGCCGTTGATGCGCAAAAAGAGATACTGGATAGTCATTCTGACGGCAGCCGGTGTAATTCTCTTCGGCCAAGCGCTGTCCGGCGGGAGAGGAGGGTACTTGGCCTGGGGAGTCACGGGCTTAGCGATGTGCCTCCTGAAATGGAGGAAGTCTTTAATTCTTGTGCCCATAGTCATCGTACTGATTCCAATCATATTTCCCGGTGTCATAGACCGAATGCTCGTCGGGTTGGGCGGAACCGATGTAGCTGGACAATCAACAATTGATAGCTATGCATTGACTTCAGGAAGATCTGTGGTCTGGCCCTATGTTATCCACAAAATCAGCGAAGCTCCTTTA
>JARRQQ010000730.1:0-2267 GCA_037381725.1 Sedimentisphaerales bacterium | reverse complement strand
GCTCGCTACCGATTTTCTTCTTTTTTGGATTGGTCGTCGTAAATTCGGCAAGGTTGTTCAGAAGTGAAAATCGTCTGTGTTCAGCGATCGGCGGTATATCCTTGGCCACTACATTAGCCCAGTTGGTTGCAGGTCTCACTTCAGAACATTTCTATCCGAGAGAAAGCACGTTTGGCATGTGGGCAGCCATTTTCTTAATGTTCCGGGCCTATGTCGAGGAGAAGCAGGTCAAAACAAATGTAATTGAATACCCACATCTCTTAGAAAATGCAGCTGGATCTTCCCGAATTATGGGTGTGGCGGTAAACTAAAAGGCTGTTGGGGTGTCCACAACAAGGCGCCTTTGCCAGTCGAAATTACTTGATGTCTTAGTTGCTTACTCAGTATTGCTAGTCGGAGGTCTACGACAAGAACTGCAAAAGAGGTCACCTCGGCACAGTCCAGACTCAATTCTAAGATCGTGTCCCAAGTAATCAATATCACAATCGGACTGAAGTCCACTGGGAGACTGAGTGCGTTAGCTGCAGATACCTGACGCTTCCGCACCAGAACTCTGACCTTTTGCCACAAGGATCTCGAATGGTGTGGATCGACAATGCAAGAATACTTGCCATCTTCGCAGTGGTATTTCTACATTGTGCTTCGGGTCTTGTAACGGGAATTGAACCATTCAATAGTACCCATTGGTGGATTGGCAATTTTTACACATCACTGGTAAGATGGTGTGTGCCTGTTTTTGTGATGGTGAGTGGCGCTCTTCTATTGGATCCAAATAAAACAGAATCTCTACGTGAGTTTTACACAAAACGAGCGGCACGGGTTCTCATTCCGTTATTATTTTGGACGTTGTTTTTCTCAGTGTGGCAAGTTAAAGGAGCAATTTTACGGGGTGAAGCCATCCCATGGCTTTATTTGGGCCGGAAGATCGTGGAAGGTGGATCTTTTTATCATATGTGGTTCTTATATATGATAATAGGGTTATATTTATTCACGCCCTTTTTCAGGAAAATTGTCAATCATACATCTAACGGTGAACTCACGTTTCTCTTGATCGTTCTGTTCGGGATGTCTATGCTCAGCTTCGTATTTGTTGAGACATGTACGAACAATGCTCATTTGATCACTAATCGGTTTTTGCTTTATTTGCCCTATTTTTTCGCTGGACACGTTATTCGGACAACACAATTTAAACCAAACAGGATACCTATTATTGTAGTATTTCTCACTTCCGTTGTTCTTACGAGTCTTGGGTGCTATTGGTTTACCAAGACCAGTGGATTAGAACAAGGGATGTATTTTCATGGAAACTTGAGCATTACAGTTATCCCGATGTCACTGAGTATTATGTTTCTACTGAAAGAACTCTCGTCCCCAATTGTAAATTTGAAGACTAGTAAATATATAGCCTCCTTAAGTCTCGGGATATACCTTGTCCATCCGGCAATCATTGACGGGCTTGACGCTTATGGGATTTCTGCACGAACCTACAATCCAGTGTTTGCCGTCCCGATAGTTTTCGTCTTGGTTTCTGGCTTGTCATTAATCGTTGTTCACAGCTTATATATGGTTCCTTATGTCAAAAGAATCGTATAAGACTAAATCACCTTCATGGGGAGCGCTCTCAATAATCCATGGAGATGCCATGGATTGATTGTGTTATGTTTGAAAATGTATTAGCTGACCTGAGACATTACCATACACATTGTGGAAGTGGGAAACATTCACTCTTATGGACGCTATGCACGGTTTTTTATGTCCATCCCGCATCCGTCGGAATCATGCTGTATCGCTTCGGCAGTTGGGCGTGGCGATTGCGCATTCCCGGTGTTCGCGGTTTGTGTAAGCTGCTTTACATGTTGCTCTTGCCGCTTGCTCGGATGTATTCCGGTGTACAGATTCACCCTTGTTCAAAGATCGGGAAGGGACTGGTGATCGTTCACTTTGGGGGGGTAGTCATATGCCGGGAGTGTACAATCGGCGATCAGTGCCTTCTCCACCATAACGTGAGTGTTGTCACGACAAACAGTCGTCTCGCCGCACAGATCGGCGACAATTTCTATGCGGGAACGGGTGTTACAATTGTCGGTAATGTGGTTATAGAGGATACTGTGATTTGCGGTGCAGGAAGTGTCGTTACAAAATCTGTGCCTAAGGATGCCATCGTAAGTGGGGTCCCAGCAAGGATTGTGCGGTTCCGCCGAGAGACAGAGAAACCACCGAGGTACGTACGAGGGCATCACGAGCCTGCGCCATTCTTAGAATCCGAT
>JARRQQ010000729.1:0-2993 GCA_037381725.1 Sedimentisphaerales bacterium | reverse complement strand
GTCCCCATTGGCCTTGACCGCGCGCAAACGCAGCCACTGGAATTGATGGCCGTTTTTTTCTTCCACCGGTCCGAAAGTAAGCGTGAAGGTTTTCACCACGCAGCCGGCGATCGCGCCGCTCGATTCACAGCGGTACGTGGCTTCAAGACCCGGCATTCCGAGGGGTGTTCGACTGCTGACGCTCGAATCCGCTTTAACCGATTGCTCGCCCCTGAACTCTCTCGCGTTGCCTCCGTTGGTGCCGATAGAGTAAAGCAGCATTGCCGACAAAAGGACAGTCCTCAGATTCATGGGCAACTCCTTTGCTGGAAAGAGGTAACGTTCAACTAGTGACGATGTTGTAGACTATACCGGGTAGAGTAGCCACGATTCATCGTGGTCCCGCCAAAACGCATTAGATTCCGTTTCAGTGTATTTGTGCAGTCACGTAAGCCGTTTATGAGTTCAAAGCAGATTCAATGCCCCGCTCCAACATGCCGACAATTCTATCAACCGCCTCGGGCACAGGGTCGGAGAGCATGGGCAGGAAGATAAGTCGCTTGAATACTCCCTCGGTGACGGGGAAGTCACCTTCTCGGTATCCGTTGTAATCTCCACATAGCGGCCCTCGATTTCGCGTGAACAGATCGAATCCTTCGGCAAAGATCTTCAAGCCGTGCAGCAGCCCGTAGGGACTCGTCGAGACCTGGAGTAGTCCCTGCCGTCTGAGCCTATCGAGCAGAACCCGCGTGTCCAGACCATGATGGTGCACCGGTTCATGGATGACGGGGAAGGCATAGTATCCCCCGCGCTTTGCCGCTGGATATACCTTCACCGGTTTGATGCCGGGTATGGATGCGAGGCGGGTTTCGAGTGCTTCCACATATACTCTTCGCCGGGTATTGAGTTGGTCCAGTTTCTTCATCTGAACGTGAGCGATGCCGATCCCCAAGGGATGCGCCCGGAATTTCATGCCCAGTCCAAGAGGCTGAAGGTCGGCGTATTCTTCCGTCATCAGGTCCAGTCCGCCCATGCGATTGACTTGACCCGCCAGGCACGCTCGTTCGAATACTTCGGCATCATTGGTAGCCAGAACGCCGCCCTCTCCTGCACTGACGGCCTTAGTCCCTTGCAGGCTCCACGCGCCCGCGCGACCAATCGTACCAACGAGCCGGCCGTTCCAAGTCGCACCATGGGCATGTGAACAATCTTCCACCACGGGGATGCCTGTTTCAGAGCTGATCGCCATGAGGCGATCCATATCGCAAACATTGCCCCACAGATGCACTGCGACGATGGCGCGCGTCCTGGGAGTGATCTTCCTTCGCACATCGTCAGGGTCTATTTGGAGCGTCTCGGGATCACTTTCGACGAATACGGGGCGGGCCCCCAGAAACAAAGCCGGTGCAATCGTGCATATCCAGGTGTAGGTGGGACAAATAACCTCGTCTTCGGGACCCACGCCGAGACCGAAATACGCGCAATACAAAGCAGAACTCCCGTTACACGTGGTAAGCGTGTATTTCGAGTGGGTCCATTCTCGCCATGCCCTCTCGAAGTCCCGCACCGTCGGCGTTCCGCCCGAAAGCTCATTACGCAATGTCATCTCGTAAGCCAGTCTTGCCTCCTCCTCAGTCACCTGACACCATTGATCCAACTCCGGCTGTTCCGGGAAAGCGGTCTGCGTGAAAATAGGAATGGTTTTGTGCGATTTGTCTGAAGACATTGAACTATCTCTCTCATTGCTCGCTTTGATCATGCCTTGTGCCCTGAACGTCATTGCCTACGAATTTGATTTCATTCTTCCCGCCATCTATCACTTCGATGAAATCGGATATTTCCCCGGCGGGCATGCAGTTGCAGATCAGGGCTTTCTTGACCTTCTGGAATCGAATGACAGACGCGGCATTTTCGGATTGAGACGCGTCGAGAGAATCAACGAACACTCGTGAAACGTCGTCGCAAACGAGCGCATGGCGATAGTCAGGCGACTGCAACGTCAGGTCAATGTCCCGCAATTTTAATCCCTCCACGTGGCGGCAATACAATCCGTACGAGGGCAGCGTGCCAAACATCGCCGCGTCGGGATACTTGCCTTCATGCTCCGGCACCTGGACAGTCGTTTGCTCGATAGTCCCCCCGCCGCGACATGTGATCTGGATGTTATCCAAGATGACATTGTTGATGCGATGACCCGGAATGCCGACGACGGGACAAGCCTGGCTCGCTCCGGTTGCCACAATGTTACTGATGACCACATTTCGCAACGATCCCGGAATCGGCTTATCCATATCGCGGCCGCGATTGCCGAGCCGCAGGAAGATCGGTGCCCGGACGTTCGTCATGGAAATATTGGAGATTGTCACGCCGTCGATATCACCGCCATCCACGGATTCCAGAGCGATCCCGGAAACAGGCGGGCGCCCAGTAGCCCGGCTGTACATGACACAGTTGCTCACGGCGACGTGTTTGAATCCGCCGCCGGATTCAGTGCCCAATTTGAACGCGTTGCAATTCGTGGCTAAAAGACAGTTAGTTACCGTCAGATGTTCGACGGCCCGGCGGACGCCCAGAGAAAAACTCGCCTTGGGCACAATCGCATCGTCCCACGTTTCGATCTGGCAATTGGCGATGCGGACATTCCGGCACGAATCGGGGTCAATGCCATCGCAAAAGCCGTTGAAGATGTTCACGCCATCAATATTGACATAGTCCGTGCCCAATAGGCTGATGGCGTAATTCGGCGCGTTGAGAATGGTAACGTCTTTGATCGTCACATGACGGCAACGCTTCAAAGCGATAGGTTTCGGGCCGCCTCGCTTGGGGCGATTGCCATCGATCATACCGGTCCCAAGAATCGCCACATGCTCGACGTCTTCCGCCCAAATCAGCGAATGATGGAAGAAACTTGTTTCACGGTCCGCGTCGTTTTTGAAACCGAGTTCTTCATACGGATCAAATTCATTCTCATCGCTACTTGCCTTAATAACAGCCCCATGGTCGAGGTACAGCGC
>JARRQQ010000728.1:2336-3083 GCA_037381725.1 Sedimentisphaerales bacterium | reverse complement strand
ATGGCGCAGCGGACTGCTTTCTGCAGTTGATCCCAATGGGAACGGTTTCAGACAAAAGTATGGCTATTTCGAGTGCCGTGCCAAATTTCCCAAAGGGCCCGGGACGTGGCCGGCCTTCTGGTTGATGGGTCTCAAGAATCTCAAGAGCGTGCCGGGCAATACCGGACCGAGGGTAAATCCCGAAATAGACGTTGTGGAGCACTACGGGCACTGGCCCTGGCGGTATCACTATGTTCTTCACCAGTGGGGTCGTGGCGGAGCCGAGAGCAAGCATGATGGTAAGCGATTCGTCGTGCTCGGCATGGAGGAGGATTTCCACACCTACGGCGTAATGATCGATGAACAATACATCATCCTCTACTTCGACGGCGTCGAGCTACATCGGGAAAAGACGCCGGAATCGGTTAAGACGCCCCTGTTTCCCTTGGTTAATCTGGCCCTTGGACCGGGATGGCCCACAGACAGGACACCGAATCCCTCTTACATGTACGTGGACTATGTCAAGGTGTGGAAGAACGACAAGGCGCCGTCTTAAGGCGCCCTAAATGTACCGAGATGCGAACAGCGGAAACCAAAAGGCACCACATATCGACAATACGATCGTAATCAATTCTAGTGAAGGAGTTTGACCATGGCAATCAGGTAATGATCTTCCAGATACACTCAAACACTGAGAAGAACTTGCTAGTACTGTACAAAGAACAAAGTCATTACAAAAAGTCAAAACTACCTCTATAGGGAATTGAT
>JARRQQ010000728.1:0-2303 GCA_037381725.1 Sedimentisphaerales bacterium | reverse complement strand
CCTTGAACAAAGAGAGAAGCGTTCACTCACCTGAGGGCTGCTGATACCCACGAAGCCTGGAACAAACCAGAAGAGGCCGACAAATGGCGAGCACAACAGGCACAAATTGAACATATTGAAGAGTAACACGTCACCACTAAAACTATATAGGACGGGTCCTTCGAGTGTCCTAAGCTCGCGGGACTGGATGGGCATTCCCCCATCTGTGCCCCGAATATGACCTGGTCCGACTGGCATGCCACCATACTTCCTTCTTCACTTCTTCGGCCCATTGGAAGCTTCCTTGGGAACGGCATGGCTCTCCCGAGTTCCGCCGTGGCCCGTTGGATGACCCGCTATGGTCTGCGACCCCGGTATGCCGCTGACACACTCGCCGTTAATGTGTGCAGCGAAGCTGGCTTCAGAGTAGAGTAGCCCTTGGCCCAATGTAACAAGACATATTTCGGGGCTGTAAAAACCTTCACTTGCGTTATGGCCGATCATTCCCCCTTCCTTGAACTCTGCATACCTCGTTGCCTCAATACATATCAAGTTCAGTTCTGGCCTGGCGACTTGCCTCTGACCAGGCTGGATTGTCCATCTGATCCACAGGAGTCTAGCTCGGCACACACTCCAAAATGTCTCCAGAGACACGAGTTTTTCCCCTATTAGGTGCCGATAAATATCATTTCTTTCGCTGAAACACACTTTTCCCAGAGCTGCCAGAGTCTTCAATGACCGTCACCAAATGATAAGAGCTTACAACTCTCTCACGCCGATAGTCCTTTGACTATATCCAAGGCACCCACAAACCAGAGTATCTAAGGAGACTTCCACAGAGTTGCGGGCTTGTTATCTGTATCAGATGCAATATACTGGTGCACGGAAACGTTCCGCCACGGAAGTCGGTTCGGCAAAAGTCGGACGGTAATAGGCCATAGTGAAATTGGAAGGCTATTCTGAGATTGCGGCTCTTGTATTGCGATGGCTTACGTAGAAATCTGGAAAAATGGAAGACTTCTCACTCGCCGTACAGTAAATGAAGAAAAGGCCCGCAAGGGCTGCAAGGTGCGCATCGGCCCAGGTGACGAAGTTCGCGTCGCGATGGGTCAGTCTGAGACACTTGGCCCGTATGAAGTCCGCATGGTAGGCGGAAAACCGCCTGAGGTACAAGCAAACACAGAAGAGAAAGCGTCCGCCGAGCGACGCGAGGTTCAAGCCCGTCCGACTTTGGAATTCTCCATTGGCCCACCCGCCTCCAACCCTTCCGGCACAGTTACACGGCCTGATATCGAAGGGTATAAGATAATAGAACCGTTAGGCGAAGGCGGTATGGGCATGGTCTGGCGAGCCGAGCAGTTAAGTACGAAACGACAAGTGGCTCTTAAGGTCATGGCTGCTCCCAAATTTGCTTCCCAGAAGGCCCAGGCCCGTTTCGAACGGGAGGTCGAGTTGACCGCACGTCTGAATCATCCGAATATCGCTCGTATCTATGACAGCGGTCTTCATCATGGGATTTACTATTACGCCATGGAACTGGTTGATGGTGTGCCCCTGAACCAGTATGTCAAAAGCGAGGATTTGTCGAAAAATCAGATACTGGTTCTCATGCAAAAGGTCTGTCAGGCTGTGCTGTATGCGCACCTGCGCGCTGTGATCCATCGCGACCTCAAGCCATCGAACATTCTCGTAACCGAGGATGGGCAACCTCATATCCTTGATTTCGGTTTGGCTAAGGCTCTGCTGGAGGAAGACGAAGCTCTGACTTTGTCTATCGAAGGCCAGATTGCCGGAACTCCGGCTTATATGTCGCCAGAGCAGGCTACCGGCCGTCACGAACAGACTGATACCCGGACGGATGTTTTTAGCTTGGGAGTGATACTGTACGAACTTCTGACGGGACAGTCGCCACATGACAGATCCGGCTCAATGATGGATTTATTGCATCAGATTACCGAAGGCAGGGTAAGGCGTCCCAGGGAAATGGAAAACTCAATCGATTCCGAACTGGAGGCGATTCTACTCAAGGCACTTGCCTTGAATCCGGACGACCGATATGCATCCGCCGGAGCGTTAGCGAAGGATATTACAAGCTATCTCGATGAAGAACCACTGGACGCTCGAGTTCCCACGACTCTCTATTTTCTTCGCAAGAGAGTCCATAAATATCGTAGGCAGGTGCTCACCGCGGCCATATGCTCAACTGTGCTCGTTGGTCTTGGTCTTTACGCCTTCGGTAAATGGGTGGAACAAACGACGCGTCTGCACGAACTTGAAATAGAAGCGAGAAAAGGCAACTTGGCCAATGAAAACGTGAAATGGAC
>JARRQQ010000727.1:0-2304 GCA_037381725.1 Sedimentisphaerales bacterium | reverse complement strand
GAAATGGCACGGGATCATCGTTCTATTGGTGCTCTTGTTTGTGTTTTTTCGGATCTCCGGACACCGCAAGCTCGAAAAGCAGTTGCAGATCCTGAAAGACCAAGGTTATCCCGTCACCATAGAAGAATTGGAGAAATCCATTCATCTGCCCAAAGGCGTACGCAATGCCGCCGATATCTATAAGAGGGCTTTCGCAAGCTATGTCGAATGGGACAGGGAGGATCGCAAGCTTCTTCCCATTATCGGTAAGGCGGATCCACCGGCGCGCACACAAACGATGAATCCCGAGACAAGGCAGCTTGTGGAGAAATTCCTCTCCGACAATGAGCAAACCCTCTCACTATTGTATCAAGCGGCCGGCGTGGAGCATTGCCGGTATAAAATCGACCTGACAAAGCCCTGGTCGTACCAAAATCTGCCACCTGAGTACAAGGGCGCGCGGTTGTGCATTAGCCTTTTCAGCCTTGAAGCCCTGCTCTTGTGTGAGAATCCGGATCCGAACAGGATGCTAGAGTCCGTTCGCGCGAGCCTGGCCCTCGCCGATTCGGTGAACGTGCCTCTGCTGAACCACCACCTCTTTCGCAATGCATTGAGAAGCGGACCCTACAGAGACACCGAACGGATTCTGAATAGAATATCGCCGACGGACGCCTTTTTGCTCGCACTGTCGGAAAGCCTCAATGCCACCGACTATCACGAGGAATTCAAGCAAGCCCTGATCGGGGAACAATGCCGCGCATTACACACGTTTCAATTGCCGGTTGTACAGGTCGTGGATCAAATCAGCCCGCACGATGGACTTTTTCGCCTGAAGCTCGTTTTCAAGAAGATACTCGGTTCCTACGATAAAGAGGTACTGAGGTACATCGGTTTCATGCAGGACTGTTTCAAAGCCCTGGACTTACCCGACAACGAAAGCTTGGTTGCCTTCGAATCCATCCAAAAACGCGGCGACAAGCGGGGCGGTTTGCTTACCCGGAAGCTCATGTGGGGCTTGGCCCTCGATTTGAAGTTCGAGTTCTGGCGCCTGGCTCATCAGCGGGTGACCCAAACCGGGCTGGCCATCGAGCGGTACCGGCTCGCGAAGGGGGGCTTGCCCGGGTCTCTGAAAGACCTCGTTCCCGCCTATATGAGAGCGGTACCGCTGGATCCGTACGATGGCCGAAGCTTGAAATATCGCAAATTGAAAACCGGCTACGTGGTCTACAGCATCGGCTATGATATGACCGACGATGGCGGCGCTGAACGCGGCCGGGGTCGCGACGGGCAGGGCAGACCGCTGCCCTGGGACATCACGTTTATTATGGAACGGTAGAAAAATGAAAAAGAAGGTGATTCTATGGTCTGCGGTTGTCGGTATCGCTGCGATCATCGAAAGCGTGGCGATTTATATCCTGGCTTCCAACGAGCCTTTCGAAGGACCTTTCAAGGACGAGCCAAAGGCGCACGCCTTGTACGATAAGATGGTCGAGTCGATGCGCGAGGCCGACACGTTGTCTTTTACGAGCGATTGCAGCAAACCCGGAAACAAAGGCGCGAGCTATACGGTGTGGCTGAAAAAGCCCAACTACTTCCGTGTGGAGACAATGGACAGTGACAGCGCGCCGGGCGGCACGCTCATCGGCGACGGGAACGACCTGTGGATCTACTGGCCCGGCGAGCGCCCGTTCTTCTTCAAAACGGAGGAACGGAGCGACTATGAAGATACGAACAAGAAGGTCTACATGCGAAAGCACACGCCCATCGGGAAACACTCGATCGGGCACGAGGTCGCTTTGCTCGGAGCCGGAATAGGAATGACGATCATCGATCCGAGCACGTTCCACGGTTATACGGATTCGCTCCAAAAGTATCTGGACGGCGTTCGGGCGATGGGCGTCGATAAGATCAACGGCAAGCCGTTCGACGTGATCGAGGCTAGCTTTATGGAGCGCCAGCGAAGCTGGTATTTGTGGCTTTCGAGAAAGGACCATCTCCCGCACAAGATCAAACAGGTCGTCCGAGTTAGAACGGACATCATCGGATACGAGCGCTGGTTCGACGTCACGATCAACGAGCCTATCTCGAACGACTTATTTGCCTGGGCACCGCCGGCCGGCTGGGAGCGATGGGAGATGCCCAGATTGGAGGACGATCTGATCAAGCCCGGCGCCCTGGCGCCGGATTTCACGTTAGCCTCGGCCGACGGCGGCACGATTACGCTGTCCGACTATCGGGGCAAGATCGTATGGCTTTATATCTGGAGGGCGGGCTGACCGGCTTGCCGCGAGGAGATGTGTCATCTCCAGAAACGTTACGAAGAAT
>JARRQQ010000726.1:0-2309 GCA_037381725.1 Sedimentisphaerales bacterium | reverse complement strand
CTCTTGATGGATGAGGCGCTCAACAGATGACCGTGGATGGAGGTCTGCCAAGGTAGGTACGGGGCATGAACCCTGACCTGCCAGGCGAGTGACCTTGGCAGAACAAAGCCAATCTCGAGATTTACCACCGGGAACGCTAAGATCATGGAGGAAGGAGTATTTCCCGATCTGATGGAATAATAAGCAGGTCTTATATTTGTCTTCTCTGCGGTTTCTGCGGACTTGGCAGTTGGTGAAAACAAAGCCAATTTGGCTAATGCGGGAACAGTAACAATGTCCCTAAAAATATTTGGATTCTTATTGAAATATTGGAATTTTATTTGATTTTTTATGATATTTGGCTAATATTCATATATATGAGAAGAAAAATGCTTTCCACGTCGTGTCCTTGCTGCGGTTTGGCGATGCAGACGACGGCCATGTCCTGCTCCGTCTGCGGGGTGCAGATCGAGGGGAACTTCAGCGAGACGCTCTTCAACAGGCTCGCCCCGCAAGACCAGCAATTCCTTGAGCAGTATCTCCTGGCGGGCTTCAGCATCAAGACGCTGGAGCAAAACAGCCCGCTGGGGTACGCCGCGATACGGTCCCGGCTGGACAGACTGATAGCGGACTACAAGGCCCTGGCGAGAATGGACGCTCAGAAAAAGGCCGTCCTGGAACAGTTGCGAACGGACGAGATCACCGTCGCCGAAGCGAAAGAGAAGCTCGAAAGACTGTCAGGAGATTGAAAAATGGAATACGGATTGAACGTCTCGTCGGAAGAAGAGCTCCTCAAGCTGCGCGAGGAAGGTAAAATAAGCCAACGGGAGTATGAAGAACTACTTGGAGCGATGAAGAAGCCCCCGGCTGGGCGCGGCCCAGCGAAGCCACCTGGGGAGCCGCAGTTCCAGGCTTTTCGCAGGCGCATTATGATCGGCGGTTTTGTTATCAGCGTGTTGGGCGTCATTTTCGGTCTGATACTCAAGCTCCCTCTCGTGTGGGGATTGGGTATTCTCGGGATAATTGTCGTTCCACTAAAATACTATCTGACCAACAAAAACCGACAATGCAGAGCCGACTCTTAGACTACGCTTGGGAGACGAAGAAATGGAACCTCCAGCAAGTGTACCTTCGGAAGAACAACTGCGCCAACTCCGTGACGATGGCAAGATAACTGAGAATGAATACAAGGATCTGCTTGGTGCGATGAGGACTCGGCCCGTCCGCGACGATATCTCTGCAGGCATTGCTGACAAATCCACACCCAAATCCAAAGGGGGAAAGATTGCATTTGTGCTGATGTTGGTCGGAGTCACCTTGCCATTTGCGGGCTTCCTGGTAATCGGGATGCTGACTCCGCCGAATGTCGGTGCCGCACTGGGGCCGTGGTTCTTTCTCGGCCTTGCCCTGGAGATCGTGGCCCTCGCCTTCGGTATAAGATCCTGGCCGGATGCCTATGCTAAGGCGACTGTAGCAACGATTTCTGGTGTCGCCGCACTCGCCCTGGTCCTCTTTTTCCTGTCTTGGGTCTCGGCAATCAGATCCGAACGTTCGCTTATAGACATGGAAATGGCCCGGGCGCAGCGCGATCGAGCGCAAGCGGCGAGGCAACAGCCCCTAACGATGGAGATTGTTGAGTTGAAATCGTACTCGCTCGACAACATGGAGGGACTCGTCAGTCAATCGGGCATTCGGATCGATAAAGCGATCTCAAGCGATGGCAATGGCTCTTTGCGAATCGATGCAACGAAATCGATGACGATTCGCCTGTTCGAGACCGGGGACATCAATATCGAGAATGCGCGCTTGATCTATCGGGCAAACGTGCGAACGGAAGATGTGGACGGTCAGGCTTATCTTGAAATGATGTGCCGTTTTTCCGGCAAGGGCGAGTTTTTTTCAAGAGCGGTGGAGACACCGCTGAGCAGCACAACGGAATGGACAATGGTAGAAACTCCCTTCTTCCTGAAAGATGGAGAGAACCCCGACAACGTGAAGCTCAACCTAGTCGTGGAAGGTACGGGCACAGTGTGGATTGACGAAGTCAGACTGCTGAAAGGAGCGCCGATATGAAGAATTGTCGCGACTGCCAGGCCCTTGTGAGCGAGCAGGCGATGACCTGTCCGAATTGTGGCGCCCCCTATCCGGCCAAAGAGCAATGGGACGGATGGGGCTTCGAGTACAGGTCTAGATTGAGATTCGGAAACCTGCCTTTCGTTCACATTTCGTTCAAATATCGTCCAAATCGCGTGCCCGTTCCGGCCCGAGGTATCATCGACATCGGGCAGTTTGCGATCGGCGTTATCAGTATCTCTCATTTTGGAATCGGC
>JARRQQ010000725.1:0-2315 GCA_037381725.1 Sedimentisphaerales bacterium | reverse complement strand
CTACGGGTCTTTCTGCAGAAAAGACAACTTGATAATCGAATGGACAATCGATAGTCCGCCTGACGTTTCGTGCCGTGGTGAATGGCAAATCAGAGCCGCTGAGAATGGCTGACCAGCTCCGGATGTCGACCTCGGCCTTGGTTCGCTCGTGCAGATAGTCGTAGTACCGGGCGCGATCGGAGTAGGCGTAGGCATCCCGCGGGTCGGTTTCGATTCGGCGCGTGTAGAAGCGCAGCATGTCCTGCCAGTGCTCGGCGAGTGTCTGCTTCGGCCCCAGGGCCTTCACGGTTGAGAGGGCAGGGTCAAGATCGGCGGTCCACAACTCGAAGTACGGCGGACGCAGAGCGAAGACGAACTTCCTGCCATCCGGGGTCCAGGAAGCTCCCGTGATCTGACTTGTGAGAACCTTGACGGGTTCATTGCTGTCGAGAGGATAGACCCACAAGCCGGTCCGATCTCCCGCCCCCAGGCATACTTCTTTGCCTGTGGGAGACCACGCAGGTTCGCCCCAGTTGCCGAAAGATACATCCCATTCGGCCACCACGGCCTGTGAAACAAGATCCTTGACTTTGAGGGACGTACCTTCCAGACACGCCACTTGCTGTTCATCCGAGGAGACCGAGGGCAAGATATCCGAGCACACCATGATCCGTTTGGGTTCTGCGTTGGGGCGTGCGATAGAGACCGAGCAGAGCATTTTCTCCAGACGCGAATGATAGTAGACCTGCGCCGAGTCCCTGCTCCACGATGGCCAGCCGCCCCGGGCCAGCCGCCGGGGTTCTGTACCATCGGCATTCATGATCCATACTTCTTCGTCTCTCGCCCGACGCATCTGCTCCTTGCGTTCTGTCGTAGTCAACTCCTCCAGCCGCAGCGCCTCGCAATCTCGAACGAAAGCGATGTACTTGCCATCGGGCGACCACCGCGGGTCCTTGCCGGGAACGATGAGCAGCTCGGTTTCATTCGTGCTGGGATCATAGACCGCCACGCCACTGTAACCACGCACGCCCAAGCTGAAAGCCAGTTTCTTGCCGTCCGGTGACCATCGGGCGCTGAAACCATTCGTGACGACGCGGTGGGCTTTGGCCGAGAGGCTGCGATAAGTCTCCTCGGCTTCTACCATTGCCAGGAAGGCCGCACCGCTTGGCTCGTGACCGGGCGGATGCCAAACTCGTCCGGCCGCCAAGGTATCGAACACGTACTTCGTGGCCCAGATCCAGAATTCATTCCGCGCGGTGGGAGTGCGTTGAACGATCTCACGAAACACGCCGTCGGCCTTCTCGTAGTCGCCCAGAGCCGTCAGGGCACAGAAAAGGTAGTACCGAAAGACAGGCTTATCGGGCGAGAGCCTTAAGCACTCCCGGGCATGGGCAATGACACGTTCATAATCGCCCATCCGTAGAAACGTCTCACAGCGTTGATTGGACAGCTCGACGCACTGTGGACTGTGTTTAATCGTTAGCGCTATCGCGTGATCATACTCCGCAATCGCCTCTGTATACTTGCCCAACTCGCGCAGTGCAGTGGCATGAAGTGAATAGCCTAAGGGATCACCCGGGCGCAGGATCGTCATGGCATACGCATCATGCTCCATCTTGTCATATTTCCTGGAGGCATAATACATATAGGCCTGCAGCCGGCGGGATTCGTAATGGGTTGGGTCAAGCTGCAACGCCTTATCGAGGGAGGTAAACTGGTTTTTCACGGTGATTGCGGTCATGGCTTGCAGGAAGTGCGCCTCGGCGGTTTCAGGAAGCAATGCCACGGCTTTTTGACGATGATCTTCAATCTCCTTGAGCTTCTCGGCATCCAGGGTTTCAGTCTCATAAAGGATTCGGGCCAGAAGCGCGTGGGCCGCCCCGGCGATCTCCGGTGGCTCATCGAGCAGGTTGTTCAGTACGGTCATGGCCTCGTCGAAACGGCGGTTATCCACGAGGATGCCAGCATAAAGAAGCCGGGCTTCGGGACCGACATGCTTACTACCGAGGATGGGTTGGATCGTCTCAAGGGCGGCGTCGCGGTCCGCCTTGGCATATTGTTCCCGGGCCTGGGAGAGGATGCCTCTGGCGCTAATTTCTCTTGCCTGGTCCAGTTGGAGCCGGTCCTTATTCCACATTGAGAGAATAACGACCACGATGCCGGCTATGACGAGCAAGGCAAGAGCGACTATCATCTGAGACCGGTGCCGGCGAAGGAATTTTTGCAGGCGATAGGAAGTGCTGGGGCCTCTGGCCAGGACCGGCTCATGGTCCAGATGCCGCCGGATGTCCTCGGCTAAGCCGTTCGCCGCCTCATAGCGACGGGCGCGGTCCTTC
>JARRQQ010000724.1:0-3117 GCA_037381725.1 Sedimentisphaerales bacterium | reverse complement strand
GGGGAGCTGTCGCTATGGTTCCGGGGCAGTTCGGCTAATGCGGCTGAACCGTTGTATGTCTCGGTGGCTAATGCCACCGGCTCGCCAGCCATCGTGGCGCAAGATGACGCGAATGCCGCCCAGGCGAGTTCCTGGACACGGTGGGTGATTCCGCTGCAGGCTTTCGCCGACAAGGGCATCGACCTGGCCAACGTGGACAAGATCGCCATCGGTCTGGGAACGAAGGCCGGCGTGGCCGGACCCGGCGGTTCGGGAACGATATACATCGACGACATCCGCCTATATCGGCCGTGAGTTGCCATGGAGTAATCGCCATGTACGTGATCCTGTTTGGGTTGCCCCTTACGATTTGCGGTTGAAGTCGGCAATCCGACCCAGGAAGCCCTCGTGGAAGAAGACGGGTTTATAGCCGTGCTCCGTGACCCAGCGAATGGCAACGTCGAGTCTGTCGAAATGGTCGGGAAGGTAGTTGGAGTAGAACGGCCAGAAATATTGCTCGTGCGTGAAAAGGTCCATAATCTCCGCTTGATTCGGGTCTTTCGCGCAGGGTTCGAGCGTAGGTACGATTTTCCTGATGGGCGTATTGTTGCAGACGATGTCCACCCGGGAGAAAACGATGCCGCTATCGAAATCCATGAGTGCGTCATGACGGGAGAGATACTCGGACCGAACGTCGTCCAGGAGATAGTTCACGTCCCAGCCTGTACTGCTCCGGCGAAAATAGCCGCTCAGTACACGAACACCGCGTTCATAAAGCCGCTTCAGCGCCTCCGGCTGCACCATCCCCCAATGGATGACCGTGGGCGGTGAGTAGCATGGTTCGCCGGCAAAGCGGCGAATCTGCTCGGCCACCTGGTCCAGATCGGCGATGAGCTTCGCTGCCGGGGCGTACTGGTAAGGCCGATTCGGCATGTTGGCGTGCGCATGAAACGCAAGTTTGAGCCAGTCCGCGTTGTCTTGCCATTCGCCCTTGTAACGATCTGGAAACTGGGGTAGCTCGAATCCATCCTCCGTTGTATAGTAGATATTGAGAACGAACTTCACGCCGTATTTGGAGTGCAGCTCGTGAAGGCTTTTGAGGTAGAAGCAATCGAAGAGCGAACGGTAGTTTTGTTTTGCGATGTCACGCAAGAAGAAACTGTTGTCGTCAATCGAGAAACGGTATCGAGGGTAAGAGTGTTTGTCCCACACCACTCGTACCCGATGCTCGTTCCGGCCGGAACTGCCTTGTGAAAGAGCAATGATGTCCGTTTCTTTCTGGCGAAGGACGACTTTCGACGTGAACGCGGCGCCCGCGTGCTGCGCCGGTGCGCCGTTGACTGTCACTCGGTCACCGAGCGGCGCCAAACCGGATACCTGAATTTCCAAGCCGTCGTCCACCGACTTGCCATGCCCTCGGTTCATGACAGCACCGTGAAACGGCTCCTCAATCTTGATCCGCCCAGACACCGCTGCCGATTTTAGGTTCGTCCCTTCGAGAGTCATTCCTATCGTTCCCGCCACAACCTTTCGTAAGAAATCGCGTCGTGCCATTTCCGATTTTTCCATGGTCTCATTTCCTAATGATTGAAACACACCTTGTCAAGAGCCGCGTCGAGAGTATCCACGGTATTGTCCCACGTGAATCGCTTTACCGGCTGCGCCGCCCGGCGGGTATGCTCCGTCCACAAGCGTCCATCTCTGACTCGCTCCGCAAGAGCAGCTAATTTGCCCGCCAGATCAGTCGGACTGCCATCGTAGAAGAATTCTTCTACGCGTTCATCGTCGCCGAGCCTCAATATTTCGGGATACGCCAATCGCTTGGGCAATATGGGATAGGCCCCGGCCAAGATGGCTTCGACTGCCGTAATGCCAAAGAACTCGTGCTGAGCTGTAGAGACAAAGACGTCCGCTTGAGTTAATGCTTCTTCATATTCCGCTCGTCTTTTCTGATAACCCCAGCGATCAATATGCTCGGTGAAATATTGACGCGCCCGCTCGAAGGCTTCGGGTGCCTCGCGGAATTGCTCACCGATGACGTTGATGCGAAATGCGACGTCCCGACTCTTGAGAATCTTCAACGCCTCGAAAAAGTCCTCCGGATTCTTGTCATGCTCCCATCGAGCCGCCCACAAGATTCGCATAGGTCCGGATTCTCTTCCGCCGCGTCTTCGGACGGCATTGGCGCGCGGTGAGTACACGACCGCTTTGTCTCTGAGAACCACACGCTCGCAGCCGCCAGGGCGCTGGTCATATTGGTCACGGCAAACTGATAGTCGCGCTCGCTCTCAAACCGCACCGGGTAGGTAAGCTGGTTCTCATGGAAGTACAAAATGGCGGGCAATGCCTGAACGGCTCGCGGTGCAAGACCGAGAAATTCCGCCAGGTTCAGAATGTCCGAACAAAAGATCACGTCCCAGCTTTGGCCTTCCGATGCAAGCCGCCGGACCTGGTCGGCAAACGTCACCGCCGAATGACGCATGCGCCATTTCCATTTGTACGGCGGCAGGTGGAGTAGCGTCCACTCATGCTTGCTGATCGCCGTCCAGCCGTCCAGAAACGCCTTGTGGCTCCCGCCGTAGTAAGGTTCAAGGGCCAAAATTCGCATGCGCCGGTCTCTTTACAAAGTCCGAGACAAAAGAAGGTTCAGTGTGCCTTCCCGTTCTTCCACGCCCGCACGTATTCGATACTGTACGTGGACGGCAGGTCATTGTCTTTGGGAAGGCCGAACCAGTTGGGCATCGTTTCGCTGTCAAAATTCAATGTCAGGGGCTGGTGCCAATGCGTGTTCTCCACCCAGCGGATGAGCACCCCGTCGAAATACCAGGCGACCCTGTCCTTGTCCCACTGGAGTCCGTAAACGTGATAGTCATCGGCGAGGTTTGTGGGGGCGATCCACACTCCGGACATGGACCAGTGCTTTTTCTCGGTTGGCGTCCTCATTACGTGGACGTTCATATTGTATTTCTTCTCGAAGCCGGGTGCTGCTCCGCCTATTTCAAACACGTCGATTTCCGTCCACATCTCGGGGGTGCTGTCGTAGAACCAGAACGAGCTGGAACCATGAGATTTCATGGGCTTGCACTTGACCTCAAGGTAGCCGTACCTGACCCTGGTCTTGCTCTGAACCGCGGCGGA
>JARRQQ010000723.1:0-2320 GCA_037381725.1 Sedimentisphaerales bacterium | reverse complement strand
CTTGGCCAAATAACGATAGAGTGTTGGTCCGACAACGCGCCATTCTAGACCTCCGTGGCCACAACCTAAAGGTGGTACAGCCAGTGAAGTAATACCCCACTCTTGATAATGATGCTGGAGATATCGCAGTCCTTCAATGATGTCATGCAAGCGCGATACTGATCGCCAATGGTCTTTGGTGGGGAAATTAAGAATCCAGGGAGGAGTAAAACGTTTGTGAATATAGGGTCGACCAAGTCTGACTTTACCAGCTTTACAGAGTCGGACATATTCTTCGTACATATCTGGGAAACGCTTCTTGAATTCCAGCGCGATACCTTTGCCCATAACACCAACACAGTTAACTGTATTAACGACGGTCTGCGCGTGCGATTCAAAGATGTCGCCGATGAGTACATCAATCATGAATTCTTGTCCCTACATGAAAAACAAATGCCGGTCAATTTGAACCGGTATACCTAAGCTCATAGCTTCAAGTTGGCTCCTAGTCTTCTCACATGATACATATACCTTCTGAATAAATCCAGGTTCAACACAATCAGGAACAAGCACCTCAGCACATTTCGCGGCCTTCTGCTGCCAATATATGATTTGGTTAGGTGATCTCCAGTCGTCTGCAAAGGTGAGATTCCTGTCAACTATACTTAAACCTCGGGGCGCTGCCTTGAACTGTACATAGTCTCCCCCTGCGTTCTGGTCAGTAATAATAACTCCTTGTAAATCAAGAACTTCAGAGCTTACGGCAAGAACACAGAGCCTATCTCGTCGATCGAGTCGCTTATACAACATGGGATTCCTCCCACATATATACAGATTGGCATACTCATGAAGCCGTCGGCCGCCAGGGACTCTAACACGAGCACGCCTCGCCTGTATTTCAGACATTGCGATTGAATCATGTTGCATTCTCCTCGCACGAATATTGCTTAGAATTCCTTGTTCGGTGATCGAGGGTACATTGCTAATAGGCGTTATAAAATGTAGCTCCCGCAGTTCACTTCGTTCCATCACTATTCCCATTCAATCGCCGGCCTGCTCGATGGCTTCCGTTGGAATATCGTAGTATCTTGCCGACACGACTTCACGTTTTACGAGAGAATTTAAGGTGTCAGGTATTCTTCTCTGTCAAGGTCTCGGGGTCACTCTCATGGCAAGGCCCATTTGACTCTCCAAAAGTTCGCATCTTCTCCCTATTCCTGGCGCCGCTACTTCACATAGGTCGAAAGCTAAACACCAATACCACGTCACTCTTCGCATTGATTTTCCCATGGTCGCATTAACATTATACCCGTTTGGTGCTCTCTTGACAAAGAAAACACTGGGCGGGAAGGCAAGCGAGAAACAGCGAAGTCGTCATAACCGTCGCCGGACATGGGTCAAGAACCCGCGGCTTCAAGGCGACCTGGGCCACAGGTAGCCCTGGCTTGTCTTGGGAAGCTGAGAGTGCCCCGCGCTTTCTTCGGCGAGGTCTGCCTGGTCCTGGTCCAGGGGGACGTAGAATTGCATGTCGTGGCGGGTGCGGTACTCGGCCAGGTCGATGTCGGTCCTGAAGACCTTCGAGGGAACGCCGGCGGCGCAGCACCGCGCGGGGAGGTCGTCAACCACCACGGCGTTGGCCCCGATCACGCAGTCGCGTCCGACGGTGATGTGCCCCAGGACGCTGGCCCCGGTACCGATGAAGCAATTATCTCCAATGGTCGGCGCGGAGCTGTGTCCGCTGCGGCCGCCAATCGTAACGTGCGTCCCGATGTAAACGTTCCGCCCGATGACGGCCGTCGGATGGATGACTGTGCCGAGGCCGCCGTAGGCGAGGTGCGTATGCTTGCCGATCCGGGCGCCGAGCCCGATATGGCAGGCGCAGCCGAGTCGAATCGCATATTGAATGAAGACAGGCAACAGCGGGATGTGCCATCGCCTCAGCCTCATCGCTACGTGGTATAAGAACAGGATAATGTCGCTCACAGAGTTTAGTCCTCCCAGATGCCCGGACCGTGCGCCGCCCGCTCGGGCAACTCCGGAGACGTTTCACGTCATATCCGTCGCCGGTCTCATAACGAAGACACTCGCCCAAAGAAGCACTGTCCGGACAACGGCTCGTATTCGCGTTTTTTTATTGTAAGAACGTTCACCTACAGCACAGTGTCGGCGTAAAAATCGTGCTCTTTCGCCAAGAATCTCGAAAAAAGTGAAAAAACTGCTTATGATAGCGTCATTTGCACGTGCAGGCCGATATTATTAGACGCTGAATTTCCGGCGTCGACTTTCCGCCGCGCTCAGGGCCTGTCCCATTCGGTAAATTCAGGCCAGGTCCGGAACGGAG
>JARRQQ010000722.1:0-2325 GCA_037381725.1 Sedimentisphaerales bacterium | reverse complement strand
GCTTCTCGAAGCGTCGGGGCTGAGAAAGGACGTCTTTGACGGCCTCATCGAGTCGCTCGTTTCACAGGGCAAACTCACCGAACGCAAACATCGTCTGGCCTTGCCGGAGCATCGCGAGACCTTCAGCGACGACGAGCAGGAATTGCTCCATAGCATAGAATCGCTGTTCAAGACCAGGCTATTCGATCCGCCCGGCGTCGACGAAGTGATTCAACACATCGCCACGGACCCGAATGAAACACAGAAAGCTCTGAAGATACTCATCGAGCATGAGCGTCTGATTCGGATTGACAAAGACCTTCTCTTTCATCGTGAGGCAGTCGAAGAAGCTCGCCGGAAGCTGATCTCATACATCACCGAGCAAGGCGGACTAGAAAGCGTCAAATTCAAGTATCTGCTCGACACCACACGGAAATACGCCATCCCCCTGCTCGATTACTTCGACAAGATCGGCCTGACGCGGCGCGTGGGCTACACCCGATACCTGAGAAACCCCGCCGCGGGTCAACATTAGGCTTTTGCGCACAGTCACTCGCCGGCGGACTCCTACACCGCGAAATCCGGCTTTACAGGTTGCCCTAACGACCCCAAATATGCTATAATCAAGCATTCGCAGGAATGACAAATATCGGACGCAATAGGTGCCTTGTATCGCGTATTGCCTCGTGCATTTTCTTTTTTCCGCAATACATATCACGCACCTTGTTCGACGTCTTCATTGACTGAGGAAGCGGCTTGAAAATACTCCGACATCTTACGATCTCGCTTCTTGGTCTTGCAGCAGCCGGGCTCCTCATCGGTTCGGCGAGAGCGGACTGCCCACCCGGTGATCTCAACGGCGACTGCCGGGTCGATCCGCTGGACGTGCAGATATTGGCCGGGCAGTGGTTGCAGCCCTCGTCGGAGGACCGCTCCCAAGCCGAGTGCGCCGACCTGGACGGCGTCGACGGCGTCAATATGGTGGATATGGCCCTGATGGCCCGCGCTTGGGGCCAGACGGGCGTCCCTCTGTTCATCAACGAGATCATGGCTTCCAACAAGAGCGTGATAAGGGACCCCCAGGGCGAGTACGACGACTGGATCGAGATTTACAACGCGGGCGCCGAATCGATCAACGTCGCAGGTATGTACCTGACGGACGACTTGGGCCGGCCTACAAAGTGGCGCATCCCAGCCACAGTCCGGGGCGCAACATTTGTACCTGCGAAAGGTTATCTGCTCGTATGGGTCGACGGGAGCCCAGCCGATCCGGGTCTTCACGCCAGCTTCAAGCTCGACGCCGGCGGAGAGGAAATCGCCCTTTTTGACAAGAACGGCGAGGCTCTGATTCACAGCGTGATATTTCCCGAACAGACCGCCGATCTGTCGTATGGCTGCTACCCCGACGGCTGTAGCGACCCGCGCTTTCTTTCCGCCCCCACGCCCGGCGCGCAAAACGACGGCGCTTATCTGGGAGAGGTGGAGGCTCCCCGGTTCAGCCGCGAACGCGGCTTCTACGACGAGCCGTTTTCCGTCACGCTCGCGACGGAGACCGAGGGCGCAACGATTTACTATACGCTCGACGGCTCCAGACCTTTCGAGGTCACTGGACGCTTCCCGACGGGGCTGACCTATGTGGGTCCCCTTCGCGTCACGCGAACCACCTGCCTGCGGGCCAGGGCCGTCAAGCCCGGCTGGAAACCGTCGGCCATCGTGACACACACCTATTTGTTGAATGCTGATGACGCGCTCAAGTCCCTTCCGGTAGTCAGCCTCGTGGGCGATGCGAGACAGACTTTCTACGAGCCGGACGGCATCATGGCCATTGTGGGAGGAACCTACGGCGCTGACGGAAAATGGGTCTCGGACGGTCCGGAAAGCTACAACAACCCGATGCAACGAGGAATGGCTTATGAGCGGCCCGTTTCGTTCGAGCTGCTCGATCCGTGGGACAACTCCGGCCTCCAGGTGGACTGCGGAATCCGCGTTCACGGAAGCAACTACATGCGTCCTCGCTATCACCGAAGCGACGGCTTCTGGAGCGGCAACTCAAAATTCTCGCTTCGACTGTACTTTCGCGGTAGGTACGGCCCGAACTGGTTGGACTATCCACTCTTTCCTTTCGAGGTCGAACGCTTCAAAGCTATCGTGCTTCGCGGAGGCCACAATGATCGCATCAATCCGTTCATCAAGGATGAGCTGAACCGGCGTCTGCATAAAGATATGGGACAGGTGGACAGCGGCGGCAGCATGGCCAACGTGCTCATAAATGGCGAATACAAGGGGTATTTCAACCCCTGTGAGCACATCAAGGATTCGTTCTGCCAGCAATGGTACAACAGCGAC
>JARRQQ010000721.1:2356-4565 GCA_037381725.1 Sedimentisphaerales bacterium | reverse complement strand
CTTTGCGACACACCTTGCTCGAAGATTCGCCCACGTACGGTAATGACGACGATTACGCCGATTCGATCGCAGAGGACGTGTTCGAGATATACTATAATCTGCTCAACGGCCGGCCGAACACCAAGGGCGGAAAGTACCGCGTGAATCTTCTGCCCACGACCGTGCACATTTATTTCGGCCAGGTCGTCGGCGCGCTGCCGAGCGGCCGAAAAGCGGGCGAGCCGGTTTCCGAAGGGATCTCGCCGAGCCAGGGCCGGGACCACCACGGGCCCACCGCCGTGATTAAATCGGCGGCCAGGATCGATCACGCCCGAACGGGGGGAACGCTGCTGAATATGAAATTCAACCCTCAGGTGCTGGCCGGGGACGACAACGTGGAAAAGCTGCTTCATCTGATCAGGTCCTACTTCAAGCTCGACGGCCATCACATCCAGTTTAATGTCATTGACGTCACGACACTGCGGGAAGCTCAGGCAAATCCCGCCGGCCATCGAGACCTGATCGTCCGCGTGGCAGGCTATAGTGATTACTTTGTGGACGTCGGCCGAAACCTGCAAGATGAAATCATCGCCCGGACAGAACAACGAGCCTTCTAATGCGATTGGGAGGCTGTGACGCCGATAGTCTATCGAAAACGTTCAGGGGAGACTTGCCATGAAGGGATTATCATTCACTGTTGTTTTCTCAACGTTATCTCTTTTTCTCCTGGGCTGCTCGCAAAATGCGGCGGAGAGCCGGTTGCAGCAATTTATCACAACGCACGTTGCTCAGGTTGAGCCTTTGACAACGCAAGCCAATCTCACATATTGGAATGCATCCACGACCGGCAATAAACAGGACTACGATCAACTGAGGCAGTTGCAAATCGAGATTCGCCGGATCTACAGCAATCCGCAGGAATACACATTCATAAAAAGGATCAGACAATCCGGACGAGTCAAAGACGCAAGGCTGAGACGCCAGCTTGACAAGCTGTACTACGCATATTTGCAGAATCAGATTGAGCCGGGCTTGTTGAAGAAGATCGTGGACCTGGATACAAAAATCCAGGAGGAATACAGCCGGTTTCGTGGGACCATGGAAGGTCGAGAGGTCACGAATAGTGACATCTATACGATCTTGACGACCTCGAGGGACAGCCGGACAAGAGAGCTGGCCTGGAAAGCGAGCAAACAGGTGGGAGAGGCGATCATCGGTGATTTTCTCCAACTAGTCCGGCTCCGTAATGAGGCGGCCAAACGGCTTGGCTTCGACAACTTCCACACCCTTTCGGTTGTCACTGGCGAGCAGCGTGTCGAGAAGCTGGATCGTATCTTCGCCGAACTTGACCGACTGACCTATAGACCGTACGTCCGGATGAAGGAAGAACTGGATCGTATCCTGGCGGATAGCTACGGCATCGCACAGGAGGATTTGATGCCCTGGCATTACCATGACCCCTTCTTTCAGCGGACCCCTCTGGTCTACGATCAGAATCTCGACCTCTATTATGAAGACAAGGATGTCAAGGAGCTGGCCGAGCGATACTACGCCGGCGTCGGCTTGCCCGTGGACGACATTCTCGCCGGAAGCGACCTGTACGACCGGAAAGGCAAATATCCTCATGCATTCAGCCACGACGTTGATCGCCGGGGAGACGTTCGAGTCTTGTGCAATCTCCAGAATACCGAACGCTGGATGGAGACCATACTGCACGAATTGGGCCACGCGGTTTACAGCAAGTACCACGACCGAGACGAACCCTGGCTTCTTCGCGAGCCAGCTCATAGCTTCACCACCGAAGCGGTCGCGATGTTCTTCGGACGCTTGAGCCGCAATCCTGCCTGGATGCAACAAATGCTCGGACTCACGGAGAAACAGCGGGCGGAGATCGAAGAGGTCAGCCGGAAGTACTTGGAGTTTCAGCAAGTCCTTTTCGCCCGCTGGGCACTGGTGATGTACACCTATGAAAAGCAACTGTACGCCGATCCCGGCCAGGACTTGAACACTTTGTGGTGGGACCTGGTCGAGAAATACCAGCTTATCAAGAGGCCGCCGGGCCCGCCCGACGCTGGTTGGGCCTCGAAATTGCACTTTACGTCCGCACCGTGCTACTACCACAACTACATGCTGGGAGAATTGCTGGCCTCGCAACTGCACCATTATATCGTGCACAACGTCCTCGGACTCCAATCGGATCGTAACGTCAGCTTCGCCGGTCAAAGAGCCA
>JARRQQ010000721.1:0-2327 GCA_037381725.1 Sedimentisphaerales bacterium | reverse complement strand
TATCCGTGGAACGAGATGATCGAACGGGCGACGGGCGAGCCGTTGACGGCCAAGTATTTCGTCAGCCAATTCGTCGAATGAGCCGTCACGACACACTGAGAAGCAGATGATTTACCTGACAGCTATCTTTTGCTATCTGCTCGTTCTGGCCGGGATCGGAATCTACAAATCCCGCCAGGTCAGAACCCAGGAGGATTTCACCGTCGCCGGCCGGACCCTCTCGCCCTGGATCATGGTCTGTACCATGCTGGCCGTCTGGATCGGAACGGGGTCGATCGTGGGTAACGCCGGCAAGACGTACAAAATCGGTATGTCGGCTCTGTGGCTGCCGTGCGGGACCTTTGTGGGAATGATTCTGCTGTCCTTCATCGCCACTCGAGCGCGCAACATCGAGGCGCTCACCGTGCCGGAGATCATCGGCAAGCGCTTCGGCAGCACCGCGCGGATGTTGTCCGTCGCCGCCCTTATTCTGGCCTACATGGTGATCGTCAGTTACCAGTTCAACGCCGGCGGCATGGTGCTCGAGGTAATCGCCGGCAAGAAGGACCCCGTCACACTCGAACCCGGGACCCTGCTCACAAGAAGGCAAGTTCAGAAAGGTTACTTCAGATACGAGCCGCCGGTGAACTGGACCGGTGTGGCCCACGTTGGCTTTAACATCAAAGATAAGAAAACCGGGCAATGGCCCGACAGTCCACGTCAGTTCACGATTCTCGTGGTACCTTCGACGAATATTATCCGAATCAATAAGGCTCTGCAGACGAGTCAAACTGAGAATTCCAATTCCGCTCTTATCGAGGCAATGCGCTCTCTCAATGGTTTTCCTGTAACTGATCTGTCGAGCTTGAACAACCTGAGCAACGTTGTCGCCATCAAGCGGAATACCATCTCGCGAATCGCGCTTGCCGGGTATGACGAAGGCTTTGCGAAGAACGAGGAAGCATTCCGCCTGGCCACCTTGCCGAAGGCGGGAAAAGTATACCTTCACGAACCGAAGCTCACCTCGGAAAACGCTACGATCATCGCGGCGGTCTTCATTGTCACCTACACCATGCTGGCCGGCTTGATGAGTCTGGCCTTCGCGGATATCGTCACCGGAACCGTCATCATGGGAACCTTGCTGATCGCCCTGCCCATTCTTTTTCTCAAGGCGAACGGGCTCGCCGGCATGGCGGCGGCTTTCGCCCAGATGGGGGATCGACCCGACAATATGCGGTTCTGGGGTATGTTCAGACCGGTGGACTACGTCAACTTCTGCCTGCCGGTCTTCTTGCTGGTCCTGGGCGACGCCAATCAGTACCAGCGGATCTTTGCCAGCCGCAACGCTAAAGGAGCGAGGACGGCGGTGATCGTTATGATCTTCGTCGCCCTTCTGATTGAAGAATTGATCATCGCGGAAGCGTGGTTCGCAAGCAGCCTGATACCGGAGCCGGAGAATGGACGCTACGTCTTGATTTACGCCGCGCGCCATTTCATGCCTCTGGCGCTTGGATTGTTATTCATGATTACCGTCGTCGGCATTATTATCTCCACCGCCGATTCCTTTCTTCTCGTCCCCGCCACGACCTTCATCAAAGACGTCTATCAGGCCCATATCAATCCCAAGGCATCCGAGAAGCGAATCGTCTTCATGAGTCGCCTGATGGTCTTGACCTTCGGGATCATCGCATGGCTCATCTCTTTGGCCTTTGCCGAGAGTACGACTGTTTTTGAGAAATCTCTATATGCCTTTACAGTCTACGGTTCAGCCATTACACCTTGTCTCGTGGCCGCCTTCTTCTGGAAGGGTGCGACCAAGGCCGGCGCCATCAGCTCGATCGTGGCCGGGACCGTTACCACGCTTCTATGGGAAGAAGTGATAAAGGATCACATGCCGGCTGAGGTGGCTGATCTTGACGCGGTCTTGCCCGCGATATTGCTCTCAGTCATCTGCCTGGTCGTTGTCAGCCTCCTGACACAAAAGCAAGAAGCCGCAAAAGGAGATGAATAGATGTTCGACGCCGACACATACATCGCCAGAAGAAAACGTCTCCAAGCCGACGTGGAGAGCGGTCTGGTTCTTTTTCTTGGCAATGATGAGAGCCCGGTGAACTACACCGACAACCAGTATCCGTTCCGACAGGATAGCTCTTTTCTGTATTTTTTCGGACTCGATTGTCCCGGCCTGGCGGCCGTTATCGACGTCGATGAGGGCGATGAGTGCGCTTTCGGCGATGATCTGACGGTTGACGACATCATCTGGACCGGATCGCAACCGTCGCTCAAAGAGAAATGCCAGGAGGTCGGCATCCGTCAGATGGCTCGGCTCGACCAACTGCCGGCCACGC
>JARRQQ010000720.1:0-2328 GCA_037381725.1 Sedimentisphaerales bacterium | reverse complement strand
CGTTACCGGAGCCACGCTGAAGCTCCAAACGGCGCCTTTCCAGGGACTGTCCGAATTGTCCGGGTTGACCTCGTCGATTCGCCAGTAGTACGTCGTTCCGGGAACGAGACCGTCCGGATAAGGAAATCCGGGAAAGCCAACAACAAAATTGGTTCCCGCTTGGTTGGCCCTGAACGTATCTCCGGTTCCGGCCTTCACCTGGTCTGCGTCGTCGCCCAGATAGATATCGTGTGAGACCGCTTCGGGTCCGGCCGTCCACTGCAAGCTCACCCACGTGTCCCGAATGACCTCGCCGTCACCGGGGATAGGCTTGCTGGCCGGATAGTCCTGATCCTTGAGCAACGGGTATAAAACGTTCTGCGGGACGACCTCCCTCTGCATGGAGGTACTTTGCCAATACAGCTCCCACTCGGCCTCACCGCCGTTCTCGTAACCCTCCACAACGATGGGGTATCTCTGACCCGCCACGAGTTCCACGGGATCGCTCGTGGTCTCGGTACGATCGTGATCCGCCCAGTCATCGATAAGTAACTCGCCGTTGAGCCACATACGGACCCCGTCATCGGCGCCGGTGATGAAAGTATAGGCCTCGGATTTCAGCGCTTCGATTTCACCCAACCACCTGACTGAAAAGGTATCCGCCCGTAATCCTTCCGGCGGTGGGATCGTGAAGTCCGGCTTGAGACCGTCCGGATGCGTGGCCTGGAATCCGGGATTCCAGTACATATAGATTTGCGGATCGATCCGAACGACCACGAGATCGCGGAAGGCGTTCGCGCGAGAAGGTGGAGCCGAGCCGCTCCACTCATAGTACTCCGCCCGCAACCCCGTGCCCGTCTGGCCCATAGCGCTGCCCATCAGACTCAACACCAGGGCAAAGGAACAAATGAGATAAACCGATTTTCTGCACATGGTAATCCTCCTTCAAAAAGGGATTGAGTATTAGAAAAACGACGGAAACTCTTGATCTGCTGCCCTCAACTCCCACCTGGGGCAATCTTTCACGAGTGGATATCACCTCCTTTCTTCAAATGCCACGGCAACACCCATCAAACCTGGATACGGAGTACTTCCGCCGGATCATCCGGCCTCCCCGCCGCAAACGCTCTGAAATGATCGCGGATCTTTTGCACGCCCTCTAATCCACCTCAAAGCCACAGAAACTCTGTCATCCTCCAAAGCGGGCCTATTAATCGCCATTGTCATTTATACTACGGCGACCGGCCCGCCGTCAAGAAAAATCTCTCACGTCCTCAGCGCTCTCAGACACGTCTGACCCCACGGGCAAGGCAAATAGAAATACCCAAGTGCACGCCGCAGACCACCTTCTTCTCATGAGATGCGCTTCGGCACCCATGTTGTTCACTACCCGTCGAGCAGAATTTCATCCTGGTAGGCGGGAACGGCGGCCTGCCAACCCGTTTCGCGCGCGACGAACTCGGCGAAATGCTGCGCGCTTTCCGCTTCACCGTGTACGACGAACAGCTTCTTGGGCGGCTTTTTCAAGCCCCGTAGCCAATCGAGAAGCTCCTGTTTGTCCGCGTGGGACGAGAAGCCATTGACACGTACGACGCGGGCCTCGACTGGGTAGTCCTGGCCGAGGATTCGCACCTGTTTTTCGCCGTCGAGAATCCGCCGGCCGAGCGTCCCCGTCGCCTGGTAGCCTACAAACATGATGGTGTTCCGGCGTTGGGCGATGTTATTGACCAGGTGGTGTTTGATCCTTCCGCCCGTACACATCCCTGAGCCAGCGATGATCATGACCGGGCCTTTGACGTGGTTAATCGCTTTCGACTCGTCGGTTCTCTCAACCATCTTCAGCCCCGGAAAAGTGAATGGGGACTCATGATTCCTGACAAACTCGGCCATCTCTTTATCGAACAACTCGAAGTGCCGCTTGAACACTTTGGTGATGCTCGCCGCCATCGGACTGTCCAGATAAACCGTCAGGTGCGGGATCGCATTGGCAAGCAACAACTCGTTGATGAAGTACATAAGCTCCTGCGACCGCTCCAAGGCAAAGCTGGGCACGACGATATTGCCCCCGGTCTGCATGGTCGAATTGACAACCTCAGCGATCATCTTCTTGGTGTTTTCTGGCCCTTCGTGCAGCCTGTCGCCATAGGTGGATTCCACGAGGACGTAGTCCGCCTCGTCGACCAAGGACGGGTCCCGTACGATCGGTCGATGCGGCCGACCCACGTCACCCGAAAACAGGACGGTCCGATCCTGCCCATCGCGACTGACCTTCACCTTGATGATCGAGGAGCCGAGAACGTGGCCGGCGTCGCAGAAAGTGGCCTCGATGCCGGGACCGATATTGACGGG
>JARRQQ010000719.1:0-5326 GCA_037381725.1 Sedimentisphaerales bacterium | reverse complement strand
GGTCATATTGGAGATGGGTCCCGATCTGGTGATTATCAAGAAAGGCGAGTCCGGCTCGATCACGTGCAGCTCGTCCGGCAACACGTTCATCCTCCCGGCCTACCCGGCCTCGGACGTTCGGGACCCCACCGGAGCCGGCGATAGCTTTGCGGGCGGCTTCATGGGCCATCTGACGGAAAGGGCACGCACCGATTTTGGGACGGTCAAAACGGCGGTGGCCTACGGGACGGTTATCGCCTCGTTTACAATCAATGATTTTTCGCTCCAGGGCCTGACCTCGATAACAAGAGGGGATATAGACAATCGCTTGGCGAAACTTCGCAAACTGGTGACATTCTAATGGCGCCCGAATAGGCTTTGCTTTGTTGTCATTGTATGATGCTGAATGTTCCAAAACAAGTTGAGTACTGGGTGGGAACAGCCGAAGAGGACTTTGAGGTCGGAAGCAATCTCATTAAGGCCAACAAGACACGGCACGGCTTGTTCTTTATCCACCTTGCGGTAGAAAAGATGCTCAAGGCTTGCGTTTGTAAGAATCAGAAAAGGACGCCGCCAAAGATCCATCGTCTTCTTAGCTTGGCGAAGATGGCGGGGATAGAACTTGATAATGAGCAAACAGACCTGCTCACAGAAATAAATGAGTTTAACCTTGAGGGGCGCTACCCCCCTGGATTTTGCCAAAACGCTCGACAGAAGCTCAGCCATTAGGCTTATGAACAAGGCTCGGGAGGCAATAGAATGCTTCAGGCGGACATTGTAGATTCGCTTCGCCAATACATGAAAAACCTGACGGCAGACGGCATCTCAGTAACGTTTGTAGTGGTTTTCGGCTCACAAGTTACAGGCAAAGCAACCGAGTTGAGTGATATTGACGTTCTGGTAGTGTCATCAGACTTCGATAACATGACCGACCGAAGCAAGATAGACAAACTCTGGCATATTGCAGGCCGGACCGATCACAGAATCGAACCGATTCCGTGCGGGCTCGAACGATGGGAAAAAGATGACTATACTCCCATCATCGACATCGCACGCAACGAAGGAACGGTCGTGACGTTAAATTAACCACTTTGTTTGGGATTTGAAACTTGGTATTTCGGGTTTACAGACTGTGCGTGTTTTTATTGCGATAGACATTGACGAGCAGATCCGAAAAGGCCTGAGCGATCTGCAAGACGATCTGCGGGGCAAGGCGGACGTCAGAAAGGGTGACGTCAAGTGGGTCAGGCCGGAAGCGATGCACTTGACGCTGAAGTTCTTAGGTGAGATCCCGGACGAGCAGGCCGTTGAGGTCTGCAACATCACCAAAGACGTCGCGAGCGGGCATCGCAGATTCGACGTGGAGGTCGCGACGGTTGGCTGCTTCGGCGGGCGCAGCGCCAGGGTTCTGTGGGTCGGAGCGGGGCTGAATTGCGACGAGCTTCTACGGTTGCAGGCCGACCTCGAAGGGCAATTGGAAGCGGCCGGCTGGCCGGCTCGGAAACTACGAATTACAATAGGGCGGAAAGTACCAAGCCCGAAGCGAGATATGGAAGAAGGAGAATAAAATGGCAAAAACGAAAAAAGCCGCGACGACCTCGAAATCGACGGGCAAGCAGGACGCCCTGCAGCGCGTCATCGCGCAGATCGAGAAGCAGTACGGCCAGGGTGCCATCATGCAAATGGACGAGCATCTGTACGCCAAGATCGAGGGGATCAGCACCGGCTCGTTGTCTCTGGACATCGCGTTGGGCGGCGCGGGCATCCCGCGCGGCAGGATCACCGAATTGTTCGGGCCGGAGTCGTCGGGCAAGACCACGCTTGCTTTGCACGTCATCGCCCACGCCCAGCGTACCGGCGGCATCGCGGCGTTTATCGACGCCGAGCACGCCCTGGATACGACCTGGGCCAAGAGGCTGGGTGTGGACGTCAGCGGCTTGCTGGTCAGCCAGCCCGATACCGGCGAGCAGGCGCTCGACATCGCCGAAATGCTCATCAGCTCCAACTCCGTGGACGTGATTGTTGTGGACTCGGTAGCTGCACTGACCCCGAAGGTGGAGATCGAAGGCGAGATGGGCGATACCCACGTGGGCTTGCAGGCGCGATTGATGAGCCAGGCGATGCGTAAACTCACCAGCATCATTGGCAAGAGCAAGACCGCCCTGGTCTTCATCAATCAGATCCGCATGAAGATCGGCGTGATGTTCGGCAATCCGGAGACTACCACGGGCGGCAGGGCACTGAAGTTCTACAGCTCGGTCCGCATCGACCTGCGTCGCATCTCGACCATCAAGGACAACACCGGCGCGATCGGATCGAGGGTCAGGGCCCGCGTGGTCAAGAACAAGATCGCGCCGCCCTTCCGCGACGCCGAGTTCGATATCATGTTCGACAGCGGGATCAGCTACGAGGGCGATTTGCTCGATCTGGCGGCCGCCTGCGGCGTCGTCGAACGAAGCGGCGCGTGGATGAACTACGGCACGATGCGACTCGGCCAGGGAAGAGAAAACGCCAAGAGATTCATGGCCGAAAACAAAGACCTCTGCGAGGAGGTCAAGAACAAGGTTCTCGTGGCCAAGGGTCTCGTGGAAGCTGGAAAGGAAAGTGACTAAAGAGACTGCCGATTTTCGGTTTTCGATTTGAAATCGGCAAGCGGCAATCGAAAATCGTGAATCTCAAATTAGAATCCGCGTGGGAAAAAACGGCATTTGCCCACCCTACATACTTTAGTGCACTTTAGTCATTTTAGTCACCTACGCGCTGCCGATAGCCGATAAAGCAATAAACGCAATGAGTAGTTTGGAAACCGGATTCCCTCAGACTTTGGGATGACGCCAAGAAATTGTCATTGCGAGCCCGAACGAGGTGAGGGCGCGGCAATCTCTGAGCCGCCAACGGTTGAGATTGTGGCGCAAGCCATCCCGGTGACTTCGTCGCTCCGAAAAGACATCGGGATTCCTCGCAATGACAGTGAGCATCTTTTTTGATTTTCGATTTGAATATGAAAACTGCAAAGCAAATCAGAAGCGAGTTTATCGACTTCTTCAAGAGTAAGGATCACCAATTCGTCCCCAGCTCGCCGATCGTGCCGATTGACGACGAGACGCTGCTTTTTGCCAACGCGGGCATGAATCAGTTCAAGGACATCTTCCTCGGGCTGGCCCCGGCCGAATACCCGCGCGTGGCCAACAGCCAAAAATGCCTGCGCGTCAGCGGCAAGCACAACGACCTCGAAGAGGTGGGCAGGGACACCTACCACCACACGTTTTTCGAGATGTTGGGCAACTGGTCGTTCGACGACTACTTCAAGGCCGAGGCCATCGAGTGGGCGTGGGAATTGCTCACGAAGGTCTGGGGAATCGAGCCGGACCGCTTGTGGGCGACGGTCTTCGGAGGCGACGAAACCGACGGCCTGCCACCGGACGACGAGGCGGCGGAGCTCTGGCCCAAAGTGACGCCCATTCCCGCCGAGCGGGTCCTTCGCTTCGGCAAAAAGGACAACTTCTGGGAAATGGGCGACACGGGCCCCTGCGGGCCCTGCAGCGAAATTCATATCGATCTCGGCCCGGAGCGGTGTGACAAAAAAGACGACCCCGGCCACAAATGCCAGGTCAACGCCGGCTGCGCCAGATACATCGAGTTGTGGAATCTCGTCTTCATACAATTCAATCGCCATCCCGGCGGCAAGCTCGTGACGGCCAAGTTGACGGGTCACACGTATACCTCGAAGCTCGGCGACAAAACGGACAACGCCTTCAGGGTGATCGCCGACCATATTCGCGCGCTCGTTTTCGCGATTACCGACGGAGCGACGCCCTCGAACGAAGGGCGGGGATACGTGATTCGCCGGATACTTCGTCGCGCGGCGAGGTTCGGCAGAGAATTGGGAATGCGCGAGCCGTTCCTGTACAAACTCGTACCAGTGGTCGCCGATTTTATGGGCGAGGCGTTCGGCGAGATACGGGAAAGGGCGGACCACGTCGCGACGGTCATCGAATCCGAGGAGGCCGGCTTCGGCAGAACGCTCGACAGGGGCATCGAAATCTTCAACGCCGCCGCGAAGCGCGCCGGAGAATCGAAGAGCGGGATCATCAACGGCGAGGACGCCTTCCAGCTTTACGACACCTACGGCTTCCCGCTGGACCTGACGCAGCTCATGGCCGCCGAACGCGGCTTGAGTGTCGATACCGAAAAGTTCACCGAGCTCATGGAGGAGCAGAGGCAGCGCGCGCGAGCCGCCCTCGCAAAAGACTCGTTATCCATTACCGACAGAGTCAGCGGCCAGGTCCTGCCCGAAACCGAAGACCTTCATAAGTATCGCACGGATCAATGCGACGCGACAATCATCGGCGTCATCGACGACGAGGGCTTCAGGGATGCCGGGCGAATTGAAGCCGGGGCCCACGTAGGGATAGTCCTGGATCGAACCTGCTTCTACGCCGAAGCGGGAGGCCAGGTCGGCGATTGCGGCCTGATCGAGTCCGATTCGGCGCGGTTCGTCGTGGAGACCACGGTGAAAATCGCCAATTGCATCGTCCACCAGGGCAAGATGGCTGAGGGCGCTTTCGAGATTGGCCAAAAGGTGCGGGCGATTGTCAGCAAAGATCGAGACGCCACGAAGAAAAACCATACCGCCACCCATCTGCTTCAATGGGCGTTGCAGAGCGTGCTCGGCAAATCCGTCGCCCAGCAGGGCAGCTACGTGGGACCGGACTATCTGCGATTCGATTTTACCTACCCCAAGGCACCGACCGCCGAGCAGTTAAAAGAGGTGGAGACGTTAGTGAGGGGAAAGATCGCCGCCGACCTGCCCGTCACGTGGACGATCATGCCGAAGGAGGAAGCGCAGAAACTTGGCGCGATGGCGCTGTTCGGTGAGAAATACGGAAACGAGGTCCGTGTCGTGGCCGTCGGCGCTCAGGACGAGGACCATATAGCGGACGCCTTCAGCCGGGAGTTTTGCGGCGGCACGCACGTGGACAGGCTCGGTGTCATCGGCGGCTTCAAGATCACTAAAGAAGAGAGTATCTCCGCCGGCGTGCGGAGGATTACCGCGTTGACTGGTGAAGCGCTCACGGCCCATCTCGAAAAAGCCAGTGGCATTGTCGATGAGCTTTCGCAAATGCTGAAGGTTCCCTCTGAGACGCTGGTTGAGCGAATCGGCCGGTTGATGCAAGACAACAAGAAGCTCGCCAAAGACTTGAAAGCCGCCGCCCGGCAGTCCGGCTCCGATAGTCTCGCCGAGGCCAGGAACCTGCTTGAGGGCTGCGAGAAGATCGGCGACACATCCGTCGTGATCGGACAGCTTTCGCCGACTTCCGTCGAGCAGGCGCGCGAAGCCGTTGAC
>JARRQQ010000718.1:4488-5736 GCA_037381725.1 Sedimentisphaerales bacterium | reverse complement strand
GTTCCGCCACGGCACCGCCGCCGTTCTCGTAGTACTCCATAACCAGGCTGTAGGTATTGCCGGCGACCAGGTCAATGGTTCCGCTGTGCTCGGTCGCGCCCTGATCGACCCAGGAGTCTACAAGCTGCTCGCCATTGACCCAGAGACGCACGCCGTCGTCGGTACGTGTGTAGAATGTGTAGGTCTCAGTAAAGCCCGCTTCGACCTCACCGGTCCACCGGGCCGAGAACTGATCCACGGGGACCGCGGGATCCGGAGAGCCCGGATCGCCCCAGTTGAAGTCGATCTGAGGATCAGTCCGGGTCAGCACGAGCGTGTTGAAGTTCATGCCGTTGTAGTAGTCCCCGCGTATGCCACCACCTTCCCTGGCTGTCTTGAAGCTCCAGACGTCCCCTGTGTAGGTGGTGGCGCCATCGAACTCGTCCACTCGCCAGTAGTACGTCTTGTCCAATTCAAGGGAGTCGGGTGTGTAGGACGCAATTCCGACGGGTTTACCTGCGGTACCATTGCTCACCGTGTCGAAATCATCGCCAAAATAAATGGTGTGAAGCTTCGCACCGAAGCCCGGCGTCCACGTAAGTGTCAGGTTCGTCCCGTCAACGAATTTGCTCTCATCGGAGGGAAATGGATCGTGGGCCTTTTTGGGAGGAACCGAAAAACTCCAGACGCGGCCTCTCCAGGGACTGTCCGGATTCGCTTCGTTGACTTCATCGACTCGCCAGTAGTAGGTCGTGCCCGGGACGAGACCATCCGGATAGGGGAATCCCGGGAAGCCCGCTACTAAGTACGGACTAGCCTGGGTGCCTCGGAATACCTCGCTATCCTGCGTCGCATCATTCACATCGTCGAAGCTCTCGCCCAAATACACGTCGTGTGAAACGGCATAATCTCCGGGGGTCCACGACAGGTTCACCCAGGTGTCTGCGTGGACGGCGCCGTCCTTCGGATCCGGACGCCGGGCGTACGGGGTGCCGCTGGCAACGAGCTTGAGATACCAGTTGTTAATCCACTCACTTATGACTTGGCCCCGCGGCGGGCTGTCATCCGCGACCTGGTAAAAGGTGCCTACGCGACCATGAGTCACTGTGTTGACAATGATCGCGGGGTCCGCCGTTGCGCCGTCATCGCTTTGACCGAGGATCAATTCAGCTTGCCAATCCGTACCCTCGAGTTGACTAAGAAACCACGGGCGCGGAATCGTCGCACCCTGGTAGGATGGAGTGTACAGCTTGCCGTCGGCAGTGGGAG
>JARRQQ010000718.1:3686-4479 GCA_037381725.1 Sedimentisphaerales bacterium | reverse complement strand
CGGATCGCCCCACATATCCGCGGAAATGTCCATCATATTCTGCAATCCGGCAGCGGCATTTGTTCCGGCACCATCTACGACGTAGAATATGTAGTCACCCGTATTGATAATCACGTTGCCATCATCCAGGAATAGTTCGGCTATGGAGCCGTCAGGCTGTGCATTGCCGGGCGGATAAATAGTAGCTGGGAACTGACCGTTAAGAATTAGAAGGTCTGCTGCACCATCACCCGTGTGCTCTATGACCCACTCCGCAAGGGCATCTTGCTGAGTTGCATCGAACAGATCGATCGAGATACCTTTTACATTGTCGACGATCTTCTGCATTTCGGTGTCAGCCACGGTTTGCGCATACCAGCCCGCCTGTGTCGAAATCGCTACGTCCGAAGCCATAGCCGCCGTGGCAAGCGCAAGTGTGACGACTAGTGCCAACATGGACTTTTTCATCTTCTTTTCTCCTAAACTACATTGAAACATGATTGGAGATTTCGCTCCGGCCACATGCCAGGGCTTCCAAGAGGAATTTCGGCTTGATTTCTGCTGCACTTGATCCCTCCCTGCCCGCACAAAATCGTTTTGACATGACCAAACCTCCTTCCATCCCGCCCCACACGTGACAGAGGCGGCTCACAGCAACGCCCGAGCCTGCGATCGAACAACCTACCCTACTGAGGCCCTATTAAGCTCGGGGCCTAGATTATTTTTATACCAAACCACCAGTAGCCGCGTCAAGGAGAATCCAGCGAAGCCCCCAAGCACACGTTCGTCTTGTCGGAATAGCAACGGGGCCTAT
>JARRQQ010000718.1:0-3645 GCA_037381725.1 Sedimentisphaerales bacterium | reverse complement strand
CTCGACTCAATCGCTGATCCGACAAACTCGGCGCCACGTCACCAGTATGTCAGGGCCGATACAGGCGAATGTCGTCAATGTACATCGTCCCGGAACCACCGGCAGATGCGCCGCCTGCGCTTCCCAAACCAATCCCGATTTTGTCCACGTCACCGAGATTAATCCCCCGGTCGGCGAACGTCTGCAACGGGATGCGCCACTCTGTCCAGGAGCGAATTGCCGCCGCATCGGCGTCGTCGTTGACCACCACGGCCGGGCTGCCCGCATTGTTTGCAATAGAGACGTATAGCGGGTCAGTCGCGTTGCCTGAGCTGCCCCGGAACCACAGTGACAACTCCTCAACGCCCGCCTGCGTCCAATCCCGCGGCGCCGTCAGGGTCGTCGTCGCCTCCGAGTTTGTTACGCCGGCTTCGTTAGTGTACAAAAGGGGCATGGACTGAGAGCCGCCGTGAACAATCGTTTGCTCCGCATACGGAGGCATCAAGTAGCCGACCTGAGCCCCGTTGTCGGCAATGCCGAAGCCGTCGATCCACGTTTGCCAAATAGCCTGGCCAGCGGCATCGTCATCAGTATAAGACTCAAAGCCATCCACGAGGAGGAACGCGCCGGTCGTGAACACCCAAACCGGTCCTTTTGCGGCATTGCCTTGGCCATCGACCGCGTCCACGCGCCAGTAGTACTCGGTATTCGCTTCGAGCAATCCGGGATCGAGAGTCTCCTCCCCCAGCGTTTTGGAGCCTTTATACTCGGGCGAACCGGTGCCGGCGTTCCGCACAGCGGCTTTGTCCGCGCCGAAGTACACTTGGTGCGACGCAGCAGAATCGGCCGGCGTCCAGGTTAGTGTCACGTTCATCGGCATGTCCTTGGCACCATATGCCGGCTGCGGATTCGCTACGGCGCCCGGTGTCGTGAAGCTCCAGACATCGCCCTTGTATGTCGCGACGGCGTCAAACTCATCGACCCGCCAGTAGTAGACTTTTGCTTGTTCGAGCAGACCGGGGTCGTATGTTGTGAGGCCCGTGGGGGGACCTCCGGCGGCACTGTCCACCTCGTCGTAGGTCTGGCCAAAATACACCGTGTGCAGCTTCGCGCCGAAACCGGGCGTCCATTCCAGCGCCACATCATTGGGTCCGATGCCCCCGGCGCCGTCGGGAGGACTCGGATTGTAGGCCGTTTTCGGCGGAATCGAGAAGCTCCAAACCGGTCCCGACCAGGGGCTGTTCGGATCGGCCTCATTCACCTCAACGATTCGCCAGTAGTAGGTCGTGCCCGGAACAAGACCCTCCGGATAGACAAATCCGGGAAAGCCCCGTACTCGGCCACGCTCATCAGGTCGTCGATGCTGGATATGTTGCCTCGGTCCCATATACGCACAAATCCACCGCCCGTATCGCCTTCCACGAAGTGCTTGACCCAGGCGGCGGCATTTCCGGCGTCGTCGGCGGCCAGCACGATGTCAACGGCGGTGGGAGCCGCGGGTCGGACCGACGCCCACGTCTCGGTGAGTCCCCAGTCGATCCCCTCGTCCGTGAAGGTCACCATGTTGCCGGAGTCCCACGCTCCACCGGCTGCGTTGAAGCCCAGAATGCCGGTCGAGCCGCCGGTCCCCCAGTTGGTCTCGACGCCCCCGGGATTGCCCTGGTTATAGAAGGGAATGTCCCCGTAGAACACGATCTTGCCGCCTGCATCGAGGTACTTGCGCAGAGTGCACGTCGCCGTATTGGTCTCACAGACCGTGTCCGGCCCGACGTCCCTACAGAAAACCACCACGCTGGGCACCCCGTCAGCGATACGCGCATCCATCCACGCCTTAAGCTGGTCCGCGTCGAGGATTTCATAGCCGGCAGCTTCGAGAGCGTCCCGCACGGTGATCGTATCGGCGTCGGCTATCCAGTGCGTCGGATAGTCGCTATCCCAATAGGCCGCCCGATACGCGCCCCGGGCCTGTCCCGCGACCAACATGAGCGACAATAACAAGGTTAAGTACACAAATTTCTTGAACATAGTCTTTCTCCCTACATAACACGTGAGGTCTGAATCATCGCACCCTGGCCACGCACCAAAGGAACCGATCACGATTTCGGCTTGATTCTTGCTACACTTGATCCGCATCCGGCCGGACCAAATCATTGCGGCATGACGCTACCTCCTTCCTACCCTTCGTACGCCTGTTTGACGCGATCAACAGGAGCTTGAAGGTCTGTACCCAGGCACACATCCTCTGCGGCGGTCCTGTAATCACAAGAACCCTGGAATGATTCTTTATATCAAAACAGCCATGCCCGCGTCAAGAAGAAACTGGTAAAGCCTTACACTATTGCAGCGTATTTCGGCTTGGTACCGATAGAAACGGGCCTGCGCCAGTTAGCCCGGCGTAGGCCCCAGAGTGATCTCGACTCAACGGCTAATCCAACAAACGCGAGGTTTCGCGTGCCCGAAGCTTCTCAGGGTCGATCCAGGCGGATGTCGTCAATATACATCGTCCCTGAGCCGCCGGTCGGCGCACCGCCTTTGCTACCCACGCCGATCGCGACCTGATCCACGTCGCTCAGATTGACTCCCTGATCGGCGAGGGTCTGCAACGGGATGCGCCATTGCGTCCAAGACCGAATTGCAGCCGCATCGGCGTTATCGTTGGCCACGACCGCAGGACTGCCGGTACTACTCGCTATCGACACATAGAATGGATCGGTCGCATTGTTTGAACCGCCTCGGAACCACAAAGACAATTCCCCCACGCCCGCCTGTGTCCAGTCGCGCGGTGCCGTCAGCGTCGTCGAGGTCTCCGAGTTTGTCACGCCCGCTTCATTGACGTACAAGAGCGGCATAGACTGAGAGCCACTGTGAACGATACTCTGCTCGGCATACGGAGGCAACAAATAGCCCACCTGCGCACCGTTGTCGGCGACGCCAAAGCCGTCGATCCACGTTTGCCAAATCGCCTTACCGGCGGTATCGTCGTCGGTATAAGCCTCGAAGTCGTCCACGAGAAGAAACGCACCTGTCGTGAAAATCCAGACCGGCCCTTTGGCCGTATTGCCCTGATCGTCGACTTCGTCAACCCGCCAGTAGTACTTGGTATCCGGATCGAGCAAGCCGGGATCGAGACTTTCCGCCCCGAGTGCCTTGGAGCCTTTGTACTCGGGCGAACCGATGCCGGCGTTCCGCACAGCTACTTCATCCGCGCCGAAGTAGACCTGGTGCGACGCGGCAGAATCGGCCGCCATCCAACTCAAGATCCTGTTCATGGGCACATCCGTAGCACGGTACGCCGGGTGAGGATCTCCGACGGCGCCCGGGGTCGTAAAGCTCCAGACGGAGCCTTTGTACGTCGCGACGGCATCGAACTCATCCACCCGCCAGTAATAGGCTTTCTCCGATTCAAGCGAACCGGGGCGGTAGGTTGCCATGCCCGCCGGAGCGCCTCCGGTGGCACTGTCCACCGTGTCGAAATCGTCGCCAAAATAGACCGTGTGCAGTTTGGCACCAAAACCCGGCGTCCAGCTCAAAACCACATCATCCGGACCCACGGCCTCGGCCCCATCCGCCGGATCGGGATCATATGCCGTCTTGGGCGGAATCGAGAAGCTCCAGACGGTGCCCTTGTAGACGGTCTCATCCGGCGGCGCGTTCACCTCGTCGATC
>JARRQQ010000717.1:0-3809 GCA_037381725.1 Sedimentisphaerales bacterium | reverse complement strand
GGCTTGCCTCCTTATTTCGTTACGTGGGTTAATGATAGGGGTATCAATAGCTTACACTACCGAATGTAAGGGGGCAACCAGGTCTGATATTTTCCGGCCGAGAATGGGCCCATAGAGTAGCTCGTCGGAGGTCGGAAAATATCAGGCCGGGTTATCGGTACTTATTGCCGTGTCTTTTTCGCTGCGGCCATAACCAGTATCCAAACAAAACATTTCTGCGTACGCGAAGGGCCATGGCATTTCCGCGAAGGCACCGTGGGTGGCGGTACTCATGCTCGCGCGCGCGCTGAATTCTGCGTTATAGCATGGATACTATCTTATACAAATCCTATAAACTTAGGCCTTTTCAGGAAGGTGACAAGAAGACAAAGCTTAAGCTCGGTCTTCATAAAGAGATCCGTAAAGGTTATGGTGCTGATTATCGAATTGTTCCAACACTTACTCAAGAAATGGTTGAGGCTTGGTATAAAAAGGAGAAAGAGACGGGTTTGTGGGTCATTGAAAATTTTTCGGAACCGATTGGGCATTGTGGATTAATTAATGATTTTTTCAGGATCGGTTTCTGGCATCCTAAATTTATGAACCATGGACACGGAACTACTATTGCAAATATTGTTTTGACTTACGCCTTTGAATATCTCAATAAACAGAGAGCTTCGCTTCATGTTCTCGATTACAACAAGATTGCGATTCGTAGCTATCAAAAAGCTGGCTTTAAGTTTGTTCGGCCGTTAGAAGAACTAGTCGAAATTGCTGGAAAGTTTGAGCAAGAGAATCTTATGGAAGTGATCAAGGAAAGTTTCACAAACAGCCTTGAAATAAAAGTGCTATAACCAGCGGTTTCACAAAGGACCGCTCGTTCCTCGCGGCCTGTGAACCGTGGCGTTCGCTTCGGGAAATAAACCATGAATTTTGAAATCAAAGCATTCGAGAATAATAAACATAAGGATCAAGTCATCTCTATTTCTCTTGGACAAAGCCCGTACATGGGCACGGGCGGCAAAGGCCAAGGTAGAGTGGATACAGATGGATATGCGAGACTTCGTCCGCGAAGACTCCACATAAAATTCAATAGAAAGGAGCCTAAAAATGCCAATAAAATTGAATATTAGTGAGAAAAGGTGCTTAGAAGATTTTTTGAAATCGGTAGATGATACAAACCCATCTCCAATTCTATCACATTTGTCTTCAGGGGCTGTATCTATTTTAGGATTAATTCTTTTCACATATGCGGTAACAATTACATTAAACAACCTAAATGGTAGGATTATATATTGGGTTTTGTTTCCTGGAATTGTTGGTGGCGTTGGACTTATTATATTTGGGATATTTCTGTTAAAGTATTTGAAAAAGATAGATGAAAAGAAGAAGATGGCAATAATAATAATGAAGTTGTTAGATTAATTTTGATTTCTGTATTTTTAATAGGTTTCGGCCAACCAAGCTTGATGAATAGCGACAGGATGATACAAGGTTGCGGGCGGCCTGTATCGTAAGCTCGGGGGCCGCGGGTGATTTTACGCCCGCATCGGACGTTGACATCCTGATGCTCGCATCGGAAGGCGAAGGGGAATCGGCGGTAAGAAGGAGACTGATTGAAGGAAAGGTTTTCGAGTGGATGATTATTGGAAGAGAAGATTTGGGGGATGCTGACGCTATTCTGCAGGATGCAGGGCTTACACACGATTTACTGACGGCTATCATCCTGAAAGACGAGGGCGGTTGGCTGACCCGCCTGCAGAGCCGTATTGCCTCTCAGCACCACGAGCCAGAGAGAATATGGTCGCGTACGACTGGCCAACTGGATTGTATGCGCAGATTTGCGCGTGAAATGAGCCGTCGCGTGGACGAAGGACAGATTCTAATGGCCCAACGTTCCCATGTCGCCGTGCTCAAGGCTGTCTTCGCTCTTCCAAGAGCGATTCTTAATAAGCGATGTACAATGTCTCGGGGCCTTCTCTTCTGCCGTGAAGCGGCCTTGGAACTTGGGTGGACAGTCTATGTGCATGATGCCATCGAACTTCTCGGCGTCGAGCACGCCAGCAGGGCTTTTGTCACAAAGCTTGATGCCCTATCCCGACAGATTATTGCTGAATCTACGTTTACCGACGACGAAAAGGCCATAAGGATTCATCATCTATGGCAATCGAAATGGTTGCTTGATCATGCTGAGCCCTCTGATGCCGTATGGCCTCTGTACTTCTGGTCCAGCACCAATGTGCAGGAAGGCGGAGACAAGAAGAACCAATCATCCTGGCGGCATTGGATCCGTTTCGTGGAAGAGCTGGGGATTGCGGACATCAGTGGGCTTCGGAGGAAGGCAATACTTGCGGGTGAGTTGCTGCACTCAGCAACCGACCTGGCTGAAGAATACGGAAGCCTACATGGGCTTTGCCCCAAGAGTTCCCATGACACCTAAGGGCGTTATCCGGATGAATGACATGCTAAGTGAGATAAAGAAAGCCGCGGAGAGGATTCGCCGGAACAGATACGCGCAAGCACGAGTTGTTTTTCTTGCGGGTTCGTTGGTACGCGGAGAAGGAACGTCAACCTCTGACCTCGATTTGGTGGTACTCTTTGAACGGGTTCCACGCGCCTATAGAGAGTCGTTTATCCACGATAGGTGGCCCGTTGAAGCTTTTGTCCACGACCCGAAAACACTGGAATATTTCTTTCGCGAGATAGATCGTCCAACAGGATTCCCATCATTGCCGACCATGGTGGATGAGGGGATAGAAATACCCGAACCCAGCGAGTTCTCCGACCCGCTGAAACGGTTGGCTGCCGCCGTCCTCGGGGAAGGACCACCGAAATGGACTGAGCAGGACTTGAGTAATTCTCGATATGCGATCACAGACATGATTGATGATTTGAGGGATTCAAGGTCAACACAGGAAATGCATGCGACCGCAACGCTACTGTATTCCACATTGGCAAATCACTATTTTCGCAGCAAAGGGTTGTGGTCCGCGAAAGGTAAAGCGATCCCAAGAAGACTGAATTCACTGGACGTTGGCCTCGCCGGGAAATTCCTCAACAGTTTCGGGAAGTTTTTTACGGAAAATTGCGTCACTGCAGTAATCGAATTGGCAGAGGAAATTCTTGCCCCAACCGGTGGATTTCTTTTTGACGGACATAAACTTGAAGCTCCGGAAACATGGAGAGTCGAATAACAAGATGGACGCTCGTACCTCGGTGCGCCACTGATGGCAAACCAGCAATTGAGGATTAAGAATGGAATTTGATGTTGATGCTATTGTAGAAATCGATAGACTCAATATGGCTCATATTTTCACGGCGTCTGGAGGAAAATTTGATCCGCAATTCCGGCGAGATAGGATATTGATTGAATTGGAAGAAGGGGCTACATTCCTTTGCATTCACAAGCTCGGACAACTTGTGGCTTATCTTGAAATTATGAACGAGCCAGGTGAACTCTGCTATGTGATGTCAATACAAATTCACCCTTCAAATCAACATGGTTCGATACTTCGTAGTCTGCTTTCAGCTGCTTACGAACAGCTGGAGGTTGGAACCCCAAAAGAAATTAAAACTTCAGTTCATTTTAATAATTTTCGTTCGGTTAATCTGCATCGAAAACTTGGATTTAAAGAAACGCGCAGAGAAGGTGACCGCATTCTTTTTCGAATTGAAGGCAAACATTTGTTACAACGTCTTGCAAGATACAAAACAAATGGAACGGCCAACATCAAGACGTTTAACGCTCGACCGGGAACCCGGGACGGCCTTTTTTCTTAGGCCTCTTTAGCATTACGTGGCCAGAGACCTGCACAGCTGTGGCGGTGTCA
>JARRQQ010000716.1:0-2349 GCA_037381725.1 Sedimentisphaerales bacterium | reverse complement strand
GGTCAGAGCAAAATCCAAATCGATTGTCTATCTCTTTGCCGACCGCCGGCAGTGGGAGGCGTTCACGCGGGAGTTTGCGGGCGAGCAGGCCGAGATCTTCTGTCAAATCAAAGCCGGAGCGTATTATTATGATGAAGCGTGCGTGGTGTATGACATCGGCTGTCAGCGTACGCTCAGCGTTCTCGGCCACGAGGGATGGCACCAATTCAGCGACAGGCATTTCGCCTTTCGTCTGCCGAGTTGGCTCGACGAGGGTGTGGCGATGCTCTTCGAGACCCACGCTGCTGAGAACGGAACGCTTCGTTTCGAGCCTGCGGCCAACGCCTACCGGCTGGATGCATTGAGCAGGACATTGTCCAAGTGCAAGATGATGCCTCTGGAGAAGTTGATTGCGACCCAGCCCGGCGATGTGCTGGCGACGGACCAAGCCGAAGCCGTCACAGCTTTCTACAGCCAGTCTTACGCCTTAATCCGGTTCCTGCGCGAAGCGGACGACGGGCGATATGCCGCGAGTTACAAACGGCTGCTCGCAGACGGCCTTAGAGGAAACTGGCCGCTCGACGAAGTCAGCAAGCACATCGCGACCGACAGAAGCGTGCCGCGAAATATCTTGTGGAATCACATCGTGGGTCTGTTACTATTTCAGGAGTATGTCAGCAAAAATTTCGAGCCGGTGGAACGGGAGTATCTGGCGTTTTGCGAGCAGATCGCCTCGCCGGGCGAAGTCCGAAGCACGAAGCACTAAATCCGAAACAAACTCGAATTTCAAATGACCTAATGTTCAAAACGGCAGGCGGGTCAATGATTGACGAGCGTCCTACAGCTATCATCCTGGCATCAACTTCGCCTCGCCGGAGGGAGTTGATGGCCGACGCGGGGTATGAGTTCACCGTGGTCGAGCCGGACGTGGACGAATCCGCATTTACCACCGAAGGGATCACGGCCCGTGAGTACGTCGAAGCATTGGCTCTGGCGAAGGCAAAGAGCGTCGCTCCGATGTATCCGGAGAGCTTAGTCATCGGCGCCGATACCGTCGCGGACTCTGCCGGCGAGATCATTGGCAAGCCCGTCGATTCCGACGACGCGGAGCGGATTACCAGGAAACTCTTTAGCGCGTCTCACAAGATCATCACCGGCCTTGCGATCATCAGGCTGTGCGACCATGTCCGGCGGGTGGTAAGCGAGAGTACGACCGTCTATCCGAAGCCGATGACCGCTGCGCAGACCGCGGAGCACATCAAAGGTGGTACGTGGCGGGACAAGGCCGGAGCGTACGCCATTCAGGAAACCGGCGACGAGTTTGTCGAACGGGTCGAGGGCAGCCTGACGAACGTCATGGGCCTGCCGATGGAACGGCTGAAATCGCTCCTGGCGGGAAGATTCGATTGTCAAAAATGAGAATGGCGAAGGGCGGTGGAAACCGAGAAAATGCTTGACTTCCGGTGTACTCTCGCTTAATATCGAGAAAGAGCATCGGGAATAACGCGGCAAGTGGCTTTTGACGTTACTCTCTTGAAGTGAAGGAGGCATATCATGTATAGAAGACGCATTCATTTCGCCTGTTTTGTTCTGATTTTGTCTTTGACTGCGACTTTCGCGACGGCGGACCCATTCCGCCAGGACACGGGGCCCGACGGCATCGTGTCGATGGAGGCGGAGAATTTCGACTTGAACACGCCGAGACCCCCGCACACGTGGGAGCTCATAAGCGTCTCGGCCAACGGTTTCGCTCCTCCGAACGGATTCAGCGGAGGCTTTGCCATGCAGTCCACGCCGGCGGATCCGGGCGGTGGCGACGGTCCCAATGATCCCGCGGATTTCATGGCCAACAGCCCGCGGCTGGATTATGAGATCGATTTCGTCAAGACGGGAACCCACTATGTTTGGGTGCTCGCCTGGGGCTACGACGGCAACTCCGATTCGCTTCACTCCGGCCTGGACAATCAGCACGTTCCCACCGCCGACCGCATCAGCGGCTTTAGCAACAACTACCACTGGACCAACACCGCCTATCAGGACCCCGAGCGTATCATGATCGACGTCAACTCCGTCGGGGTCCACACCTTCAATATCTGGATGAGAGAGGATGGCTCGGTTATCGACAAAATTCTCTTGACCACCAATCCCGATTACACGCCCACAGGCCAGGGCCCTGAAGAAAGCCATCGCGGCCCTCGCGTCAAGGCGTACGATCCCGGGCCGGCCGACGGCGCGACCTACCTGGATACGTGGGCCACTCTCTCGTGGGCGCCCGGTGAGACGGCGGCTTCGCACGATGCCTACTTCGGTGAGAATCCCGACGACGTGAACAACGCCACGAACGAGAGCGATGTCTTTCAGGGCAATTTG
>JARRQQ010000715.1:0-2359 GCA_037381725.1 Sedimentisphaerales bacterium | reverse complement strand
CTCAAGCAATGGAGGAGTATGGAAAAACAGCTTCCTCCCGATGCGGTGAAGTGGTACCGCTTCCAAATGGGGCTTTTGCGCGCATATTACGATGCTTATATTCGAGAGCGTTTGATTCACGAAACGGCCCTGGAATCGCAAGCGAGAGAAGCTCTCCGAGACGCCCATGCAACCAGCCGGGAGAAGATGAAGGCCGCCGAGTCCATTTTGAAGCAAGCCTGGGACAAGCCGGTCGCCCAGGATTACAAGAAGCGGTGCTGGGAGATTGCGGATTACCTCTTCGAGACCATCGGCTCGCAGACCTCCGTAAAGAGGCACAAGGCGCAGCGCGGCCGGGGTGACTTCATGGACTACATCGACGCTCCACTGAACAACGTCATGTGGTTCTTATCGCAATTCGAGAAAATCCGTCAGTTGGATGACGAACAAGCGAGGCTCGCGGCCATCGAGCAATTGCTCAATCGCGATGACCCGGGGCCGGGCGGTTTTTATGACAACTTTGGCCGGACCGTGGAGACTCCGCGGCTGGCGGAATATCCCGCGTGGGAGGAAGACCCGGGCGGCTTGAGGTCGCCTCGCGTCGGTTTCGGCGCCGGGCTGCGCGGCCGCGAGTGGGTCCATACGGTCCAGGCGATAGGCTTCGACGGAAGCGCCGTACCGTTGGCGTGGATGAATCAGATCACGACGCTTTACGACACGCCTTTGAGCGTCGTTTATGACAACCTCAATCCCCACGCGAACTACATGATCAAAGTGGCGTACACGGGACGGTTCCGCTCGAAGATTCAGTTGGCGGCGGACGACAAATTTCAAATCCACGGCGTGCTGCAAACGGGAACGACTCCGATTAGCGAATTCCCCATTCCGAACGAAGCGACCCGAGACGGGCGTCTGAAATTGACCTGGACGTGTGCCGAAGACGGGCGCGGCGCCCAGGTGGCGGAGCTATGGTTGATCGCCTCAAAGAACTAATCAGTAGAAGGAGTCTAATATGAAACATGTCCTTGCTTTTTCAATCTGTCTTGCTCTGGCGCCGGTTAATATGAAATGTGCGCGAATTGGCATGACCGGTCTTTGGTTGCTTCCTTCGGCGGGGCTTCTTTACGCGGCCGATGCGCGCCCGCAAGACGACCCCGCCGGCGATGAGTTGGATGCGCAGGTACGCCGTCTTATCAGTGAGGTTGATACCAAGCGAATGTCGAAGCACCTTTTCTATCTCTCCAAGGACCCACTGCCCTACCGGAAGCTGAACCTGACCCTGCCCGGCCGTGAAAAGAACACGCTTTATGAGGCTGACGATTATCTCGCCGGCCAATTAGAGGCATGGGGGTACCACGTCGAGCGAGAAGGCGTTCGGGTACAGGCGTTTCGCCGCGACAGGAGCAAGCCGAAGCACGCTCAGTACTCGCCTCCCAAACCCGAAGATCCCTGGTATACGGCGTACAATCTCTACGCGGAGAAGAAGGGCCGCTCACATCCCGACAAGATTATCATGGTGCTCGCCCACAAGGATTCCCAAAGCTGGATCGATTCGCCGGGGGCCAACGACAACGCTATCGGGACCGCCGGTGTGCTGGAGATGGCACGTGTTCTCGCAAGCTGCAATCCCGAGTGCACGATCCGCTTTCTGTTCTGCAACGAGGAGCACACACCGTGGACCAGCAAGACCGCGGCGCAGAAGGCGAAGTCGCGCGGAGATGATATTGTGGCCATCTTCAACATGGATGGCATCGGAGTCAAGACGGCGGAAGAGACCGCCGCAGGCGAGAAGACCAACGTGACCGCTTATACGGAACCTGAGGGCGAGCATCTCGCCGAATTGATGGCGGAGGTGAACTCTCGGTACTCGATCGGGCTGGAACAGCGAACGGTCAAGAGATCGCGGCCCGGCGATGACGACGGATCGTTCGTTCTGGCCGGCTACCCCGCCGCTATTATCAATATTGGGTCCTTCCCCTACGGGGACCCAAATTATCACGCGGAAGGAGACAAGCCGGAAACGTGTGACGTTGAGAACGCGGCCATGACTGTGCGCGCAACGTTAGCGGCGGTAATGACCGTTGCGAATTGACTACCGACTATTGTCCCTCACCGATCGGCGTGGGAGAGATTATCGCGGTGAATCCTCCGCCGGAAGCCATAGCCACTTTGAGAAACTTGGCGGGTGAGAGCGTTTGGTGGTCGATGCGGATGGCGTTAGGGTCTTCATTGTTTAGGGAGTCATCAGCGAATATCTTGGCCTCATACTTGCCGGTTTCCAGGATGTCGAGCGGGACAGTAATTTCACGCGAAGTGTCGTTTGTGATCCCACCGAGATACCAGGTTGTTCCTTTGCGCCGGGCGACGACCACGAACTCGC
>JARRQQ010000714.1:0-2367 GCA_037381725.1 Sedimentisphaerales bacterium | reverse complement strand
AACTGGCGTCGCCGGCGATGTAGAGATCGCCTTTGTGGGATACTTCGATGTTGCTCAGAAGTGTTCCCGAACCCCCATATTGTAATTGGGTCTTAACGCCGTACTCCTTTTCAAAATCCCGGGCGAGTTGCAGTACCGGGGGTTTGATCCCCGCGGCGCAATAGACCAGGAGCGGCTCGTCAACACCCGTTTGATCGTGTGGTTTTGACAGGATGATGAGCAAAGCAACCAGCGCTACAACCGCCGAGAGTCCGACGAGAATCAAATGCTTTCCGTTCACGTTGTGTACCCCCAATGCTTCTTTCAATATACGACCAAGCATCTAAGAGCATACAACGGATCAACGAAATTCTCAAGAGGTTTCCAGGGACCATGGTGGCGAAGCGATTTTCTTTATACCCAAACAGCCGGGCGAACCGTTATATGAGTAATGAACGTTCATGACGCGTCGATGAGGTCGCTTGAATGGTAGATCGGTTGCTTGTTGCCAAGTGCAAACGTGGGGACAGGGAGGCTCTGCACCGGATCTATGAGAAGTACAGAGATGACTTGCTGATCTTGGCGATCGCTCTTTCGCACGACGTGCATCTTGCCGAAGATGCCGTCCACGATGTGTTCGTTGCCTTCGCTCAGAACGTTGGGAGCTTTAGGCTCACGGGTAGTCTGAAAGCCTATCTGGCGACGTGCGTTGCCAATCGCGCTCGCGATCTTATGCGAACACAACGTAACCGGACCAAGGCTGTCGGCACAGAACGGAAATGCTCGGTATCGCCGGAAGTGAACGAGCCGAGCCGGTTGATTGCCTGTAGCGAGGAACTCCGGCTGCTCAGTGCGGCGCTGGCCGAGTTGCCCCACGAGCAACGAGAAGTGGTTGTCCTGCACGTGCACGGCCAAATGCGATTCAAGGTCATCGCGAAATCCTTGGGTATCTCTGTTAACACGGTCAAGGGTCGATACAGGTATGGAATTCGTAAACTGCGGTCGATCTTGAATGGTGAGATAGAAAAATGAGCTCAGTGGAAAAGATAAGAAGACTGTTTGCCAAATCAACTATTACGGTTAGCTCGGAAGTCGACGAGCGGATCATCCGTGCCTCTTTGACGGCGCTGGACGAACCCGAAAAGACAAAGTCGATCCCGGCTGATCCGGATCTTAGGAGAATAACCATGAAAGTGAGAATAATGAAGTTCACCACCGCTGCGGCGATTATTGCCGTCGCCCTTGTCGGTATTTATCTTCTTGGCGGTTCGCCCGACGGCAGCAACGTTGCCTGGGCGCAGGTCGCCAGGAATATGGATAACATCCACAGTTTCACGTGTCGAATGACCTCATGGGAAAAGCCCGCCCAGGCATCGGGAGGTGCGGAGGTCCCGAAGGTCGAAGAGACGACTATGCGTTTTTGGTACTCGGACGAGTTCGGTTTCAAGATGGAACAGTATAGCGACGGAGACCCGAGTTTGATCGTCTGTATGCTTCGCCAATCGAAAGAAGGCTTGCGTATCTGGCCGAAGGACAAAAGGTACGTGCGCCAGCCGCTCGGTGGCGATGGGCAGAACATCATGAGTCCTCAGGACATGGACCCTCGGGAATGGGTGCGTCGCTTCATGACGGCTGATTACAAACCGTTGGGAGAGAGTGTCATCGACGGCGTCAAGGTCGAGGGCGTGGAGACCAACGAGCTGGGTGTGATCAGGACGTCCTCCGCAGAATCCCGGATAAGTGATTACAAGGCCCGGTTATGGGTGGACGTCGAAAGCTTACTGCCCGTGCGGATCGAAGAGGAATACACGCTCGGATCGGTACGAAGCGGCGGGGGATCAGACCAGTTTCAGTGGAACGCGGTGTTGACGCTGGCGGATATGGAGCCGGATATTCCCAGTGACTACACCCTCGTGCAATAGAATTCAAAGTTGTGTCGATAAGGCCGGTTCAACAAGGGCCGGCCTTTGTTGAATCACTTCTGCGGGTCACCCTGTCTTAGCTCGCGGACTTTTTGCCAGAGCAGTTCGGTCAATTCCCTGGCACCGAAGCCGGTGACCGCTGAGATGGACATCTGGATAGTCATAAATCCTTCCAACGTCGATGAGGTTGTTGAAGCCTTGAAAGAGTCTAGTTTCGACCCGCCGGATTCATCAGCAAATCTGTTCCTCTCTTTCGTCTGCTTTCAATCATAGAGAATGTCGGTCAGGGGGCAAAAAAGTTTAGGATTGCCGTAGACAAACAGGCCCGTTCGGTCACTATGTTTGTAGAGTGTGGAAAGACTTGAGGGCCTCGAGTTGACGGCATCGACTGACAAAATGCTGGTCCGGGCTGTATTCGCCGGAGACAAGACAGCCTATGAAGAGCTCTACAATCGTTACGCTCCAC
>JARRQQ010000713.1:0-4071 GCA_037381725.1 Sedimentisphaerales bacterium | reverse complement strand
AGCTTGGTGGGATTGGTCGTGACACCATCGACGATGCCCCAACTGCTCGCCTCCTTGATCTCATCCACCATCGCCGTATCAATAAAGAATTCCATCTGTGTAATGCCTTTCTAATGTGTTTTTTTCTTGCGCCTTCCTATACTGTCCCAGGAGGAAACAGTCTATCCCAGCGGGGGCTGGAAGTGTTCCTTGATGAAGGCGATATTCCGCCCGGTCATTTCCTTGCACTCCTGATGACTCTTGTGCCTGGACTCGAACGTGAGCCAGCCGTCGTAATCGATCTCGGTCAACGCCGCAAACGCGGCGGCCCAGTCGATCCGCCACGTTTGGTCCAGCGTACGCCCACCATTCTTGACGTGAACCGCGGCTATCCGCACCGGCCCGAGCAGCCCGATCCCCGCAACCGCCTCCTTTCCATGCCCGTGTTCTTCCGGAAGAACGCCACGAGCATGACCCGCGCGCCGAGTATCTCCGTGGCCCGGATCGAGTCGAGAAGGTCCAGACCGGCGGTAGGACCCCAAATGGCGTGATCCCAGACCCCGGCCGTGCTCGGGATATTCAAGCCCCAGCGGTCCGCCTCCGCCTTGAAACGACACGCGACCGACAAGTCCCGCATGTTAGGCCGGCTGCCAGCGACTTGCAGCTCCACGCCCGCGATGCCCGGGATGTCCCGCGCCACCTTGAAAGTCCCGATGTCCCCGACCATCCCTTTGGACGGATCCCCGGGATTGCGAAGGCTGGCTTGCCTGATGCCGATCTTGTAGGGAAGCCTCACTTGCGGCTCCTTGTTCTGGATTTGGGGGGAAGCCGCACCAGCGGAGGCGAACAAGCAACCCGCCGTACCATAGGCCAGGCGTTGAAGAAATTCGCGTCTTTTCATTTTGCGGACGTACCCTTCCAAGAGTTCTTCTTAATTCGCATTTGTCTACAAGGGCCTTATGCGGATATTTCGCCATCGGCATTTCGCGCCCTTGGCCCACATCTGCTTGCCACCGTGCACCTGGAACGCGATGGGACCTTTTCGGCCAAGCTTGCGGTACATATCCTGTTTATTGTAGTTCGGCTGAGGGCAGGTCGCCCCGTCGAATTCCGCGAGCTTCGTATTGTTGATCCAGGTCGTGATTCGGGGGTACTTGCCGACGCAGCGGACCCGAAGCGTATTCCACCCGCCGATCTTCCAGGTTGCCAGCCAAGCCTCGGGCGTCGCGCTGTACACCAGATAGTCCGGCTTCCACGCGATCTCACGCTCATCGGGTTTGGTTGTGAAACCCGTGAGAACGCCCTGATCGTTTGTCTTCGCGAAGATGTTGAAGGGACGAATAATCATGCGTTTCTGACCGCTGGGAGTTTCCGTCGAGAGCCAGCCGACGTTGCCGTGATCATGGTAGTCCACGTACACCTGAAAACACTCTCCCTCAGGGTTCGTTCGGAGGAACACGCCGCTATCGACGCCCCAGTCCGGGGCCAGCTCCAGGAGCAGCTCGAAATCGCCATACTCTTTGTCGGTCATCAGCATCCCACCGTTTCCTGAGCCGGGCGGGCCTTGCTCTCCGGTAATCGCTCCATTCTCGACCTTCCAGCTTCCGCCGGTGCCGTGGACGATCTTCCGAACGTTCGTATGCCAGCCTCGCAGGTCCTGCCCGTCGAAAAGGCGGGTAAAGCCTTTTTCGACTGGGTCCTCTTTCGCCTGCCAGAAACCGGCGACGACTTGTCGTATTGGTGTTCATGTTTCTACTCCATCTCACGCAAGATCGTTGACGTTCACGACGGTTTTTTCCTGAGCGGAGACGATGGCCCCCTGGCAAATCTGGATGGACTGGCGACCCATATAGCCGTCCGGATAGGGATCGGCCTGACCCGTCAATACTTTGGCGAAATATTTCCACTGATTGATGGTTCCGTCTCCGCCGCCGGGCAGCTTCATCTTCACGGGTTTCGGAAGAGGCTCCGGCGTGGGAAAACCGCTCGCGTGTCCATAGTTGATATCGAGCTCGCTGCCATCCAGCCTTATCGTACCGCTGACGGCGAAGAAGTAATCTGCGCCGGAACGACCGTAGGCGTAGAGATTGCCGCCGTAGTTCATCAGGGCGCCGTTGGCATAGCGGACGAGGACGCCGCCGTGGTCCGTCGAGTTTCTCGTTCGCAAGGCCAGATCGTTAACGCCCTGCAAGCTCACGACCGTCGTCGGCTCGCTGTCGAATATCCAGTTGTTGACGTCGATGATGTGGGCGCCCATTTCGTAGACCACGCCGCCACACTGGTCCTGATTCAGCCGCCAGTACTGGACGCCGGGCGGATACTCATCCTCAGCGGGTACGCGCCAGTCACCGCGATAGGAGTTGATGTCCGAAGAGAGGATTCTTCCGACCGAAGCCTTTCGGATCGTCTCCACGGCTTTCTTATAGCTGTTGCTGTGCCGCCTTTGTGTGCCGATCTGGAGAGCTCTTCGGGTACGCTCGGAGACGGCGATCATTTCGTTGCAATCGGCTACGGTGAGTGCCATGGGCTTCTCGCAAAAGACGTGCTTTCCGGCTTCCATGGCTGCGATCGCTCCCATCCTGTGCAGATAGTTGGGCAGGACGATCGCGATAGCGTCCAGATCGTCCTGCTCGAGCATCTGATCCATGTCCACGTACTTGCGCGGCTCGGGTCCCCCTTTGATCAGCTTGGCTCTGCGGTCCATTTTGTGCGGGACGATGTCACACAAGGCACCGACTTCGATTTCGGGGACATTGTTCAGCGCGGAGATGTGGGATTTGCTTCGATTCCCGCATCCGAGAATGCCGACCTTGTAAGGCCCTCCATGCGTGGGCTTTTCTATAATCAAGGGTCGATTGCCCGCCAATGCCCGCTGGCCGGCCAATAAGGTCAGGGCCGCCGCTTGGCCCACAACCAGGCCATCTCGCATGAACGCTCGACGCGAAACTCGTTCTGAGCTCATCTTACGTCTCCTTTATATAGTGAATAGTAGTTAGCGAATAGTCGTTGGTACTAACGACCGGCGACTAATGACTCCATCATGCTTTCGTCAACTTTCGTACGGACCACAAGGTAACAGCGCCGCCGGCTATGCCGACTACAAGCCAGCAAACGCCCCACAGGGATTCGTAGAACAAGAGTTTGCCGATTCCGAACATGCAGCCTAAGGTCGCCACAATCGCAGCCACCCATCCCAGAAAGGCTACCTTGAGACTATCATTTGCAGGTCCGCCCTCTCCGGGACCGACCTCGCTCGACACAGGTCTCCAAAAAGGTCCCGAGGGTCTGACTTTTTTGTAGAATTCTCTTAGCTTTTGCTTTTCACAAGGTCTTGTCAACAAGGTCACGGTTACCCAAATGGTCGTCACGATAAAGAACGAGATGAACATATACTCGAAGCCGTGGCGGTTGAATTCGGCCTCGGAACCGTAGATCCCCCAGCGGAATACGACGAGACTGACGAACGCCGCCGCCATCGCGGCGAATTCGCTCCAGGCGTTGATGCGCCACCAGTAGAACCTCAGGATATAAACGAGGCCTGCGCCCGATCCCAGCCCGGCGTAGATGAAGAAGACGCTTCGCATGTTGCTGACGATTAGCAGCATGCATAGTCCCACGACGAGTTGGATGACAGTGACCCATCGCGAGATGGCGACATAGTGATGGTCGGATTTGTCCTTTGCGAAGAAGGGCTTGTAGAAATCGTTCACGAAATACGACGCACCCAGATTTATTCGAGTATCTACCGTTGACATGAACGCCGCGAAAAGACTGGCCACGACCAAACCTCTAAGCCCGGTTGGAACAAAATTGATGGTGGAGAGGAATACGGCTTCGTGGTCCGCGAATTTTCCCAGCGGAAAGATCAACAACGTGGCCAAGGCCGTGATGATCCAGGGAAGCGGCTTCAACGCATAATTGGCGAAATTGAACCACAGGCTCGCCAGCAAGGCGTGCTTTTCGTTGCGGGCCGCGAGCATGCGCTGGGCGACGTGTGCCTGGCCGCCCGGCTCGGCGCCGCCATAGACCTGGGACCACCATCGAACAGCTCCGTAACCGATAACGACCAGTAAGGATATTCGGCCCGCTTCG
>JARRQQ010000712.1:0-2408 GCA_037381725.1 Sedimentisphaerales bacterium | reverse complement strand
GTATGTCATGCCTTGCTCCAAACCGTCCGGGAACGGAAATCCCGGAAAACCGACGACGAAGTACGCAGTGGCCTCGTTGCCCTGGAACGCATCGGCCGTACCGTACTGCACATCGCTCTGGTTGGTGCTCATGTATATGTCGTGCGATGCGGCATACAAGCCGGGAGTCCAAGTCAGGGTTGCCCAGGTATCCTCGAGAACGGCACCGTCCGCCGGGGACGGATTGGTCGCGATTGGCGAACCGCCAAGGATCTCCAGTTCCCTTTGCGTCAGCGCCCGGTTGTAGATGCGAACGTCATCCAATATGCCGTTGAACTCATCGCCGGCCGGGGCTTGCGACCATTTGGTCCCGATAAACAGGGGGCCGTCAGAGGTATCCATGTTTTGGTTGAAGGCTGTCTCACCCTGGAGCTCCGCGTCGAAGTAGATTCGGATCATGGAGTGATCGTACGTGGCCGCAAGGTGAGTCCACTCGCCGTTCGGCGGGATCTTCCCCGTGACTTCAAAATTCGCAGCGGGAGGGATGTGAAATCTGATGTTGTTGCCGCCTTCCTTGAGGAGACGATACTGGTTGTCGGAACCCTCGGTGCTCTTTTGCATGATTCGGTTGTTGCCGGTCCAGCTCGGATTGATCCATGCGGCGATACTAATCTGCTGGGTCGGGTTTAACGTCGGGTCGCTCGGAACGAGCACATAGTTGTACGGGCCCGTGAACTTCAGCGCTCCATTGACCCTGCCGTCGGCCGTCCACTCAACGGGGCCGTGAAGCGTACCATCGTTGCCGTTACCGGAAGAGTCGGCCGCCACGGTACCGGTTCCCTCGTCAAAGGTCCACCAGCCGACAAGACCATCCGTGAGGTCCGCCGCACTCACGCCGGTCAAAATCACCACGAGCACGAACGAAGTGACACAAATCAATTTTTTGGACATGATGATCCTCCTTCAAATAAGTCAATAAAAAGAGAACGACAAAGAACAATGTCTTACTCAACTTCCCTCTCCTGAATCCGCTCCAGGTGATCTTTTCCGAGTTGTCACCACCTCCTTTCTTCGAAAGCCAACGGTCAATTGCTCAGAGCGAAGACCGTGCCCGGAAGGCCACGCAAACACGCCGGTGTGACTCACACACCCTGCCACCGGGCGTCTCTTAGAGACCCTGCACAGAGCCCCCCTATCAAAGACAACACCTTTCTTGCGAAAATGCGCCTTGCGGGCACACACTTCACCAAGTTTTGTTTATACCATAGGCAAGCGTGGCCGTCAAGAAAAAACGCCGACAATTTTTGAGGATGCAGCGGCCGCCGAGTCGATGAACGCATGCGAAGCTGACCATCAAGCCGAGGGCCTGAACGTCATGTAGACGATTGAGTGCGAAAGCGGGCGAAGGGAATCGAACCCTCCTGGCTGGCTTGGGAAGCCAGTGCATTACCACTATGCTACGCCCGCAAATCCAGTATTCATTCGACCGACCTGGAGCCCATGCACAAAGACACCGAATCATACCGCGACACTGTACAGCCCTGACAACAAATTTTCCATCATTTTCACAGAAAATCCACCCGGATCAGCCCAGTTTCGCCCCGGCGCATCCGGCAGAGCAGCCAGATGCGGCCTCTTTGCCCCAAATCCAGCGTTGATGCCCCGTTCCGCGGGGGCTCCGCAGCGGTTTGCCGAAGAGCGGTCCAGCCAAGTTAAACTCGCTGGCCAAATCGCCCGATACATGAACAATCGCCGTGAGATCGGCCGAAGAAGCATGATTCTGATCGGAGCCGTTCAAAATGACGCCGCTCAACAGTCTGGTCCCAAAACAGCAAATCACATGCCGCGTCGCCTTCGTCTGCCTTTCCAGTCTGATCGTCTTTGGCTTGAGCCGGATGGGCGCGGGGGCCGATGCGATCGGCTCGTGCGCCTCACTGCGGTCTATGGCCAGGATCTACATGGCTTCCGGTGGTTATGAACAGGCACAGCCCTTCCTGGAAAAGGCGCTTAATGTGGCCCGCGAGACGAGCGTCCCTGATTCTGAAGCCTCCGCCTGCATGCTCGATCTGGCCTATCTCTACAAGAACCAGCATAAGCTAACTGCGGCGGAGACTATGTGCCTTGCGGGGCTGGCCCTGCAGCAAAAAGCCTACCAGCCGGACCATCCCTACGTCGCTCATACGCTCAGAATACTGAGCGAAATCTATCGCGGCCAGGGCCGCTACGAAGAGGCCGCTGGCACTCTCGATCGCGCCATGGAGATCGTTCGCAACGTCAGTCGCGCAGACGACCAGGAACTCGCTCCCTTCAAGGTGGACATGGCCCGGTTGATGGTCGCGCGCGGCGATCTTGCCAAGGCGGAATGCTATTTCAAAGACGCGATAGAGACTATCGAGAACAGTTATGGTTCGGAGCATTTCTACACGGCA
>JARRQQ010000711.1:0-2416 GCA_037381725.1 Sedimentisphaerales bacterium | reverse complement strand
GAGATCGAGAGAAAACCTCTTGACAGAGAGCGATTTATATTGTATAATAGGTATTTAACAAATACAGTGGATCGGCAAGTAGAGATTGAATAGTGAACAAGCCCCTCAAGGGAGCACCTGGAGCTGCCGTCACGATAAGCAAGTAAGCAAGGAAGGTCTGGTTTGGGCTGGACGTTTCTCGAGCCTGGCAATAGCCCGAGGAGCGAAAAGCGCGATGCGGCCGTCCTCATTTAGCCGCCCCATCATTTGCGCCGCTTTGGAACAAGAACCTGGTTTGCGAGAGGTCCACCACGGCGAGAAAGTGTTTCTGCAAAACAAAGCCAATCCTCCATAAGACTGCCGGACAAGTCCGTCACACGATTGCCGGACAAGCTCGCCGGCCTTCAGTTGGAAGCTCTAAATCCTAAACAGAAGGTGCTGCGAACATTCACGTTTTATACAAAATTTCACATTTTTTTACACCTATTTACAGATTCTTGCCATCTTTTGTTGATTTCGCTCTTTTTTGCGCCGATTTCTTTGGGTTTCATAGCCGAAACGCAAAAAACAAACCCAATTTCGGTTCTCACCGCAGAGACCGCAGAGACCGGTGAGAGACGATATGGAAAAGACATGTGTTTGGTAAAACAAACCCAATTTCCCCCAAAAGGGGTAGAATAAGCGGGCCTTGATCTTAGGCGGCCCATTAGCTCAAACATGGCGGCTTGTGTTTGACAAAGGGGCTTTTGTCGATTATGATCCGGGCTTTTGTGGTCGATATGTAGTTGAGCGTCTACACTCAAAGTGGCGGAATTGCGTGGCCGGGACGCGGAAACAGAGGATATTGGACGTGAGAAATTGACATGCAAGTTGAGCCATTCAAGGCATTTAGGTTCGATGTGGGTGCCGTGGGCGAGGCGGGTGACTGCGTCGCTCCGCCTTACGACGTCATCAGCCCCGACCAGCAGGAGGAGTTGTATCGGAAAAGCCCTTACAATCTGGTGCGGATTATCAAGGGCAAGACAAACGCCTCGGACGACAGCCACGATAATCAGTACACCCGGGCGGCGGCGTTCCTGGCTGGCTGGATCGACGAGGGCGTGCTCAAACAAGACCCGGCCGAGGCTATCTACGCTTATGTGCAGGATTTCGTGCTGGCCGGGGCGCGATACCGACGATACAGCTTCGTCGCGCTGGGCAAACTCGAAGAGTTCGGGGCGGTGGTCAAGCCGCACGAGCAACTCCTCCGCAAACCGATGATCGACAGGCTCAATCTCAAGCGGGCCACGTCCGCCGATTTCGGCCTGGTTTTCATGATCTACGACGACCCGCGCAAGGTGGTCGAGACGATCGTGGAAGAGGCCGCCGGGACGGTGCCGCTGATCGACTTTATCGATGAGCAGGAGGTGCGGCATCGTCTTTTCGCGATCACGGCCAAGGACGACATTCGGCAAATCGTGGACATGATGAGCGACAAGAGCTGCATCATCGCGGACGGGCATCATCGCTACACCACGGGCCTTAGATACTGCGAAGAAAACAGCGACCCAGCGGCCAGGTATCAAATGATGGCCTTTGCCAACGTCCGCCAGGATGGCCTGATCGTTCTGGCGACGCACCGTCTCGTCTGCAATCTCGACGGCTTCGATATGGAACAGCTTCTCTTCGACCTCGAGGAGAGATTCGAGGTCGTCGAGTTCGGATTCGATTCCACAGAGACTAAGACGCGGGCAAGGCAGGAAATGCTCGATCGCATGCGGGCCGAGCACGAAAACGATAAGAACGCGTTCGGAATCTACGGTTCGGACGAGGCCTTTTACGTAGCCGTGCTGAAGGATGCTCGTGCCATGGATACGGTGGTGCCCGACAAAAGCCCGGCCTGGCGGGCGCTGGACGTTTCCATTCTTCACAAGCTCATCCTCGAAGAATTGCTAGGCATCGACGAGGAAAAACAAACGCAAGGCCAGAACCTTCAGTACATCAAGGACACCGCCACGGCGATCGACGATTCCATCACACGGATCGACGCCGGGCAAGTGCAGGTCGCCTTCTTCATGAATCCGGTGAAGATCCAGCAGCTTAAGACGGTGACCGACGCGGGCGAGAGAATGCCTCAGAAATCAACGTACTTCTATCCCAAGGTCTACTCGGGTCTGACGATCAACAGATTAGAAGGCTCTCAATCCACGATCGGTTCTGAAGTCTCATCGAAACGGGATCATTCTGAACCCGAAATCGTAAATCGAAAACCATAAATCACGAGTTTTTTGGGGAGATGATATGGTCGATTGGAAAAACCCACCGCGATTGTTCATTCCCGGACCCGTCAAGGTCAATGACGACGTTCTGCACCAATTAGCACGCCCGACGTTAGGCCACCGAGGCAAGGAGTACGCCCAGCTCCAGGGCGAGACGGTGGACATGCTCAAAAGGATCC
>JARRQQ010000710.1:0-2419 GCA_037381725.1 Sedimentisphaerales bacterium | reverse complement strand
ACGTCGCCCCAAAGGCTGAGTTGATCGGCCTTTCGATGCAGGCTGTTAAGCTGGTCTTCTTCGTCCGCGACGGCCTTGTGAATCGAGAGGGCTTCCCTGGCTGCATGCAGCGGCGACAGGTCGCCGGCCTCGCCCGACGGCTTGACCTGCTGAAGTATTTGCAGAGCGTAGCCTATGGCGGAAATCGCGTGCACGGTGGATTCGGCCGCCACGGCTCTGCCGCGATCCACCGGCTCGACGTGCACGACCCCCAACTGTCCGAGCGCATCGAGAAGCCGCTTGCGATTGTGACTCTGAGTCGCCACGTGGACTTTGGACATCGGTACGATCATAAAGCCGCGGCCTCCATCGTGCCTTTTTGTTCCTTTTGCTCCAATTTGGCCTTGGCGATTTTGGCCCGAGCCACGCCGGCCGTCATCTGATCGCCCAGCGCGATCCGAATCCGGCGGATATTTTCCTGGGTATTCGGGATCATGACTTTCTCGAAAAGATTGACCCGTTGCATGACCTTCTTCAGTTCTGCTAGCAATAGATCGAGACACTCCTGAAAGATGCGCAGCTCCTCCTTCTGGCGATTGAGTTTTTTCAAATCCGCCAAAGCCCGGTCCACCCACGGTGCCGTCGCAAACAGGCTGAAATCGGCCTTCGGAAAAGCGATTCTCTCAAACCGCGGCACATGAACACCTGCAATGCTGTGCGTGGACGTGTTGACGGACTCGGGCGCCGCTAACTTGGTGAAATTGACGCCGGCGGTGTCATTGAACAGGCCGTCATATCGGGAGATCGTTCCCTTGGTTCCGTTGACGTCTTGTTCCTTCCGGCGAAACAGTTGGCGCGTCTGGACGATGGACGTTTGCACCTGCTGTTGTTTGAGCTTGAGCGTCGGCAGATACCGGTTGAAGCGCGCCAGGGCGTCGCGCTGCTGCTTAAGCTCGGTTCGCGTCAGTTTTATCTTCCGTTTTGCCATACGTGAGCCACGTTCCCGTTAGGAGGCGACCGCTTCGGTTTCTTGCGGCTCGGGCTGCGCCCGGTAAGCCGCCTGAGGCCAGTGCTTCTTAATGATCGTGTCTCGAATGCCCGTCTCTTCCGGCTTGAAACACTCGGCCAGGATGTCCCAGCATTTATCCAGCGCATCGAATAGCTCGATGTTCAGGTTGAGGTTCATGATCTCTTCTTCGAACAGGTCGCCGTACTTGAGCAGACGCATGTCCCATTCCGACAGCTCGAAGCCCATCTCTCGTTTTTCCCGGCTTTCATCGCACTGGGCGTAAAGCTGAATACAGCCGTTCATGATGGCTCGATGGTCATCCCTCGTTTTGCCGTTGACCAACTGTTTCAGACGCGACAGTGAGCCGAACGGTTCGATCCGGCCGTTGCGCAGGTAAAGCTGGCCTTCCGTAATGTAGCCCGTGTTGTCGGGAACCGGGTGGGTGACGTCGTCGCCCGGCATTGTGACACACGCCAAGACGGTCATTGCGCCGGCGCCGTCGAAATCAACGGCCTTCTCGTAGCGCCTGGCCAACTGCGTATACAAATCCCCCGGATACCCGCGGTTCGAGGGCACCTGTTCCATCGTGATGGCGATTTCTTTGAGGGCGTCGGAAAACGCGGTCATGTCGGTCAGGAGAACGAGGACGTTCTTGCCCTGCAAGGCGTACTGCTCGCCGACGGCCAGCGCCAAGTCGGGTATCAGCAGACATTCCACAACGGGGTCGGCGGCGGTGTGAACGAACATGATCGTTCGCCCCAACACGCCGGCTTCGTCGAAACGGTGCCGGAACGTCAGATAGTCGTCGTGCCGCAAGCCCATGCCGCCGAGAATGATAATCTCCGCGTCGGCCTGCATCCCGACTCTTGCCAGCACGTCGTTATAAGGCTCACCTGCGACGGAAAAGATCGGCAATTTCTGCGAGCCGACCAGCGTATTGAAGATGTCGATCATCGGGATGCGCGTGTGGATCATCTTGTCCGGGACCATGCGTTTGACGGGGTTGACCGCCGGCGAGCCGATTTCCACCGTTTCGGCTTTCACCTCGGGCCTGCCGTCGCGTGGGCGTCCGGATCCGTCAAAGATCCTCCCGAGCAGGGCGTCCGCGAACGGCACTTTGAAAGAGTGGCCGAGAAAGCGGATCTTGTCCCCCGTAGAGACGCCCTCGGTGCCCGCGAATATCTGGAGGCTGACCTGGTCGTCTTCGAGGCGGATGACCTGCGCCAGTGAAGAGCCGTGGTCTGTTGAAATAACGGCCAGCTCGTCGTAGCCGATTCCCTGAGCCTTGACCGTCACCACGTTGCCCGCTATTTGTGAAATCTCGTCGTAAAATGTTCTCATTGTGTATCCATTCTATAGACTTTTCGTATCTCCACTCCGACGATCTTAAGCTGTCACCTGCTCGCGCTCTTGCTCGGCCTCTGATTCGCC
>JARRQQ010000709.1:0-2421 GCA_037381725.1 Sedimentisphaerales bacterium | reverse complement strand
ATCGGATTGTCAAGCTTGTACCGGAAGATTGATGAACTGGGTATACATTCGCAAAAACAAAGACGCGGGAAATAGTCAACTGAGGGTTGGATTATCGACCCATATTCTATGTGTCTCGCGCATCCGGTCTGTCTTGGAGCCGATGAGATGAAGATAACCAGGTCCGCTGCCTATGCGCTGCACGCCTTGATGTACATGGTTCGACACGCTACGCAGTTGCCGGTGGCTGCGGCGGTGGTCGCCAAGGCAGAGGGCGTGCCATCGGACTATCTCGCCAAAATATTTCGGCAGCTTGTCAACGCGGGTTTTGTCAAGGCGGTCAGCGGAAGGAAGAAAGGCTATGTCTTCGCCAGATCGCCTGAGCAAATCACGGTTCTGGAGCTGCTGGAGACCGTCGAGGGCAAACCACTGTTTGACGAGTGTGTTTTGAGGCATTGCGATTGTGGCGGCACGCTGGAAAACTGCCGTGTTTTCTCAACTTGGGTCGATGCCACTAGGGGACTCAAGAAGCTGCTCGAAGAGACAACAGTAGCGACGGCCGCATGGAGTCATCCGGAGCATCGCTTCCTGAGCCTGTCGGAATCACTCGCCAGCTCGAGAAAAACAGAGAAAGAGAAGAACAGCCTCAGGTGAATGGATTGAAAGATCGCGAACAGGCTTAGAATGGAACCGGTTCCGGAAAATATCAGGTTGCTCAGGGGAGCCTATTGGTTGGCGAGGCTCAGGTGGATCGCCATCGGCTACGTCGTCGTCGGGACCTACGTTTCGAGCAACGTGTTGGCCATCTCGCTGAATGACACCGCCTTATATGTCATGGCGGTCGTGCTGGTTTTGTACAACGTCACCGTATTGGCTTTGCTGAATCGTCTTCGTGGACGTGAGGAGCACGTCCAATGCAAAGCCGTTAAGCGAATCATCAATCTGCAGATCTGCGTGGATTTGTTCCTCCTGACGGTGATTTTGCACTTTTCGGGTGGCATCGAGAATCCGCTCGTTTTCTATTTCGTCTTTCATATGATCATCGCTAGCATTCTGTTGTCACCGCGAGAGAGCTATCTGCACGCCACGTTTGCGGTTCTGCTTTTCGGGCTCCTGGTATTGCTGGAACACACACAGCTCATACCTCACTACTGCCTCGTCGGTTTTGTGCCTCACTGTCTTCAGGAAGGGGGCCTTTATGTGCTGGGCACGTTCTTTGTTTTTGCCACGGCACTCTTTTTGGCCGTGTATATGGCTAATTACATTGCCACAAGGCTAAAAAGAACCGAACAAGCCTACAGGCAAGCCAATATTATGCTTCAAGAGAAAGACCGCATCAAAGACGAGTACGTCTTGCGAGTCACGCACGACATCATGGGCATCTCGCGACAATACAAAGTTGCCTGGCTCTCGTCGTGGAAAGAATCACGGACAAGTGGCTCGATCAGGATACAGATCTTATCAGCCGTGCCTACCGGCGCGCCCATAAACTCAACGACTTTGTGAGACAACTGTTGAAGCTGACGAGAATGCGATTGAGCAACACTCTGGAGATGGGCGATTTTTCATTGGTAGAGGCTCTTCAGAACGCCACCGACACCGTGAAAGCCAAGGCCGGCGAAAAGTCAATCACCCTCAATTGCCGGATCGAGCCCTCGACGGGGCACATATACGGCAACCGGCTTTCCATCGAAGAGATGGCGGCGAATCTCCTTCTGAACGCGATCAAATACACACCTGAGAACGGTACGGTAGAGCTGGGGGCGTGCGCGAACGGAGAGTCTGTTCACATTGAGATCTCAGACACAGGGATAGGTATACCCAGGCAGGAGCAGCGCAGAATATTTGACGAGTTCTTCAGAGCGACCAATGCAAGAAAAGCCGAATGGGACGGTACCGGCCTTGGATTGGCGATAGTAAAGCACATTGTAGATGGCCATGGGGGTGACATAGACGTGACCAGCACCGAGGGCAACGGGACGACGTTTACGATCAGGTTGCCGAAAGGTTTCGCTTCTTGCCGAGACGATTTCCCTTCAAAGCCTCTTGAAGTACATGTATCCGAAAGTTGAGATGTAGCGCAGTGAAAACGATCAGGAAGATATTGGCGTCAGGTGTCCACGTTTTTAGACAACTCCGATGGCCTGTAAAGATACTACTGTTGCTGGCGGTCGCTTCTTTCTTCTTCGCAGGGGCGATTGTTGTCACGGGACAGCCAGGTTTCTGCAATTCCTGTCATATCATGAATTAGTATTATGACAGTTGGCAGGCGTCGACACACAGCAACGTCAATTGTCTTGATTGCCACCTGCAACCCGGCTTCACGGGCTACATCAAGGGCAAAGTCAACGGCCTTGCTCAGCTTGTGGACTGTGTGGTAGGCCGGGTGGGCACCAAGCCCAGCGCGGTCGTCATGGACACATCTTGCCTGAGGCCGGGATG
>JARRQQ010000708.1:0-2421 GCA_037381725.1 Sedimentisphaerales bacterium | reverse complement strand
GATTGAATTCATGCAGATCAGCAAGTGGTAAGCCTGAAGAATACGGAGGCACTATGAGCACGAATAGAATCGCACGTCGAGATTTCTTGAAGGCAGCGGGTTTGGCCGTGACCGGTCTAGCCCTGGACGGCTGTCGATCGCTGAGCACGGCCCGCGCCGAGCACCGTCCCAATGTTATCGTCGTCTTGACGGACGATCAGCGGTGGGACTGCGTGGGCATTATGCCCAAACCCCTGCTCGGTATGAAGACGCCGCATCTGGACCGTCTGGCCAGGGAAGGAGCGTTATTCGAGAACATGTTTGTCACGACTTCGCTGTGCTCTCCCAGCCGGGCGTCGTTCTTGTCGGGTCTGTACGCCCACTCGCACGGCGTGATGAACAATTTCACGGATTACCCAACGAGGCTGGGCAGCTACCCGCGCCGCCTGCACGAGGCCGGCTACAACACCGCTTACATCGGCAAGTGGCACATGGGCGAGCAGGACGACGAGCGGCGGCCCGGCTTCGACTACTGGATTTCTCACAAGGGGCAGGGCACCTACTACGACACGACATTCAACATCAATGGCAAACGTCAGCTTGTCAAAGGGTACTATACCACTCGCGTCACGGAGATGGCGACGGACTGGCTCAGGAACAAACGCGACAGCAGCAAACCATTCATGCTCGTCATGGGTCATAAAGCGTGTCACGGTCCATTTGTTCCGGAAGATAAGTACAAACACATCTACGACAACGTCCCCGTGGCTTATCCCGAGACGGCTTTCCACCTTGAAGACAAGCCGAAATGGATCACCGAGCGGCTCGATACCTGGCACGGCATCTACGGCCCGCTCTACGGGTTCCGCAAGAAATTCCCGGACAGGCGGCCTGAAGGCGTCGATATCTTCGGAACGTTCGTCCGCAGCTACGCCGGCACGATCAACTCGGTTGACGACAGCGTTGGGGCGCTCTACAAGACGCTCAGTGACATCGGCGAGCTCGACAATACGCTGTTTGTTTTCACGAGCGACAATTCGTTTCTGTTGGGCGAGCACGGCATGATCGACAAGCGAACCATGCATGAGGAAAGTATTCGTATACCGCTGATCGTGCGGTACCCGAAGCTGGTCAAGCCCGGCACGGTGATCGAAGAGCAGGTCTTGAGCATCGATCTGGCCCCGTCGATTGTGGACATCTGCGGAGCGCGCCCGCTCGAGAATATCCACGGCAAGTCCTGGAAGCAACTGCTCGACGGGAGCAAAAGGAACTGGCGAACGTCCTGGCTGTATGAATACAACTATGAAAAGCAGTTCCCGTATACGCCAAACGTGCGCGGCGTGCGGACCGACACGTGGAAGTACATGCACTACCCACACGGCGACGGCGGACCCGACCGCCACATGGCTGAACTCTACAATATCAAAGAGGACCCGCAGGAGACAAAGAACCTGGTCAACGATCCGCAGTACGCCGGCGTCCTCGGGACGCTGAAGGTGGAGCTGGCGCGACTGCTTATCGAGACGGGAGCCGTGCCGGACAAGATGCCGCTCGACGAGGGCGTCAAAATGGAATTACCCGAAAAATCGATTCGATGATTCGTGCGTTTGGAGATGATACGATGCATAAGCTAAACCGAAGGACTTCAAGAAGAGAATTTCTGCAAGGGACGGCGGGCGCTGTGGCCGCCTTCACAATTGTGCCGTCCAGCGTGATGGCCGGAAGGGCCGGTGCCGCGCCCAGCGACAAGCTGAATATCGCCCATATCGGAATCACCGGGCGAGGTGCTGCTAATCTTAACGGCACCAAGAGCGAGAATTTCGTCGCGCTGTGCGACGTGGACGAGCGACGCACCGCTAAAGTCTACGAGCAATATCCGAGCGCCAAGCGCTACCGGGATTTTCGCAGGATGCTGGACGAGATGGACGACAAGATCGACGCCGTGACGGTCTCAACGCCCGATCATACACACGCCGTGGCAGCTATGGATGTGATTAAGAGAGGCAAGCACGTCTATTGTGAGAAGCCCCTGGCCCACTCCGTCGGCGAGGTCCGCGCCCTGATGGAAGCTGCCCATCGGCACAATGTGGTGACGCAACTGGGCAACCAAGGCCATTCGTTCGATACCATCCGCATGTTCTGCGAGTGGATCTGGGACGGCGCGATCGGTAACGTCCACACGATCCGCTGCGGCTGTAGGGCGGTTAACTCCGGCATCGACCGGTTATCACAGATGAGTCAAAAGGAAGACATTCCACCCGAGTTAGACTGGGACCTGTGGCTCGGCCCGGCCAAAGAGCGCTCGTATCATTCCTTCTACCTACCGGGACGATGGCGAGGCTGGGTGCCGTTCGGCAACGGTACCATTGGCGACTGGGCGTGTCACGTTGTGGACCCGGTTTTCTGGGCTCTTGATCTGGGCGCCCCGAAGACTATCCAGGC
>JARRQQ010000707.1:0-2442 GCA_037381725.1 Sedimentisphaerales bacterium | reverse complement strand
GTCCCCGCCATCCCTCTGTACAGCTCCGCCCATCCAACAAGGAGTTCTTCGCCATCGGGCGAACAGCCCCACACCATGAAGCCTTGCCTTTCGAGCTCGATGAGCCTTGATTTGCCTGCAAAGGCATGGTAGCACTGGGCAATTCTGTGCATATGAGCGAAAGGGGCTTGTTGTATCATCTCGGGGGGGATGGCGACGGTCCGGCCTCTGCTCAGCTTCTCAAACACGTATTCGGCCACACTTTGATCGAAACGAAAATCCCAGACATAGCTCGTTTGCACGATGGATCGGTATTCCGCCTGCGCTTCGGCGAAGTCTTTCATTTCCAGTAGAGAGCTAAAGATATTGAAACGATGGGATCGTGATTGTGGATCTAATTGTGCGCAGTGTCGGGCATCGGCCAGCGCAGCGGCATGATCACCCATCGCCTTATATGTCTCAAACCGTTGGTGATAGAAGTCGCATAGCTCCCTTTCATTCTCACACAACTCAATGGCCAGAGTATGGTCAGCAACAGCCTCTTCGAAACGACCGGACTGCCGACGCAGAATGGCTCGAAGCGCATAGCCCAGAGAATCCGCCGGACGCAGAGCAATAAGAGCCCCCACGTCTTCGATCATCTTTTCATCGTTCCCCAGACGATAATAAGTCAGCGCACGCGCTTTGAGGGACGAATAGTGAGACGGATCGAGTGTGATGGCCCGATCCAACCATTGTAGGGCCTCCTGCGGACTTGGTGCCGTCATGGCTCTGAGGGAGTAGGCCTCCGCCGTATCCGGCAGCATCGACGCTGCAAGGGCCTCATATTCAGCCGCGTTGGCGTCGTGTACGCCCACATTGATCCGAGCCAGCAGGGAATAAGCGGCTCCGGCTATCCCAGGCTCTTCTTTTGTCAGCGGCAGTAATTGAGCTTCTGCTTCTTCGGATTGCCCCAATTCGACGAGCAATTGGGCCTTGAGCAGTTGCGATTTGCGGTCCGGATTTTGTGCATCGAGTATCACATTGATTTCATTCAGGGCTGCGTGATATCGGCCTTCGGCGTACAACCGTTCGGCGTTGGACAGTCTGCTGTCGGTCTCGACTTTGTTTTCCAGTTGAGATACGGTGTCAAGGGCCTGGCGCATGCGAAGATACAGCGACGTGCTAATGATCAAACCCAGGATGATCGAGGCGGCGATAGCCGCACTTGCCGTGACCAAGACGCGGTGCCGTTTGATGAATTTTCTGATGCGATATATCGTGCTCGGCGGGCCGGCTAAGACCGGCTCACTGTTTAAATAGCGCCTGATATCCGCGGCGAATTCGCTAACGGAGTCGTACCGGCGGCTACGGTCCTTTTCTAAGGTCTTCATCACGATCCAGTCCAAATCGGCTCGGATGAGTTTCTCAAGAGTTTCCGGGTTGGTATTGCGATATTTGGCCACGTCAATTCGGGCCTGGCCGAGAGTATTGATCTTCGTGGAAGGGCGCGTCGGCTCTTGTTCACGGATGATCCGCTGCATTTCTTCGTAGCTCTTGCTCAGGAGGTATTCCGACTCAAAGGGAGGTGAGCCTGTGAGTAGTTCATACAAGAGCGTTCCTAACGAATAGACGTCGGTGCGGATGTCGATGTCCAACCCGCTCAGTTCCGCCTGCTCGGGGCTCATGTAGGCCGGCGTGCCGATGATTTGGGCGTAGCGGGTAAAGAGCGTCTTTTCCGTCAGTTGGCGATTGATGGCCTTGGCGATGCCAAAATCGATCACCTTGGGCACGGGCACCCCATCGTGCAAGGTGACCATGACGTTCGACGGTTTGATGTCGCGATGGATGATGCCCTTCTGGTGAGCGTGTTGAACAGCTTGGCAAACCTGCACAAACAGCCCCAATCTTTCCTCTGTACTGAAGTTGTTCGCATCGCAGAAGTGAGTGATCGAGTCCCCCTTGACAAGCTCCATCACGAAGTACGGCCGGCCTGTGTCGGTGGCGCCGGCATCCAGAACCCTGGCGATATTCGTATGGTCCATCATGGCCAAGGCCTGACGCTCCGCCTCGAACCGCGCGATCACCGACTTGGTGTCCATGCCCAATTTGATAATCTTCAGGGCAACCTTGCGGCGGATCGGCTCTTGCTGCTCGGCCATGTACACAACCGCCATGCCTCCTTCGCCGATCTTCTCCAGGAGCTTATAGCGACCAATCACATCCCCAAGAATCTCGGTAATGACATCCTGGGGGATCGCAATATTAATGAGAGGGTCTTTGAAGAAGTTGTCAGCATCGAATTGAGCCCTTAATAAAGCGTCAATTTCGGCTCGAAGCCTGAGATCACCCTGGCAAATCTGCCCCAAGTAAGCCTCTCTCTCTTCTTGGGTCTCCTTCTCAAGGGCTTCACAAAAGACCGAACGTATCTTCTGGAGATCTGGTTCCATTTGCTTCCTCATGGGTCTGCCTCTATTATTCAAT
>JARRQQ010000706.1:0-4066 GCA_037381725.1 Sedimentisphaerales bacterium | reverse complement strand
CCTGGAGACTTCGTTTCATGCCCGACCGCATCGGCACCTGGAAATACGAAGCCGCCTTCTCCGACGGCTCAGGCCAAATCAGCGGGACGTTCGAGTGCGTCCCATCCGACATCGAGGGCATGATCTCGGCTGACCGGGCGAACCCGATGTGGTTCGGCTACAAAGGAGGCAAACACGTCCTGGTCCGCAGCTTTCACGTGGGCGACCGGTTCTTTGCCGAGAATTGGCCGGGCCGGAAGCGCAAGGCGTTTCTCGACTGGGCGCAAGGCCAGGGCTACAACATGCTTTCCGTCGCCAGTCACTACCTCAATCGCGATAGTGAAAGTCGCGGGCGGGGCTGGAAGACGCCGGACCTGTGGCCCTTGAACGCCACCGAATACGGGAAGATGGAAGCGATCCTCAACGACGTAGCCGGGCGCGGAATGATGATCTACCCTTTCGCCGGCTTCTTCGGACAGAATTCAGATTTTCCGATTGATCGTCAGGAGCAAACGCAATACATCAAGTACACTCTGGCTCGTCTGGGTCCTTACTGGAACGTTCTTTTCAACGTGGCCGGTCCCGAGCCGGTGCTCAAGCCCGGGGCATTCCGGAACGCCATGAAGCCGGCCGACATCAACCGTCTCGGCTGGCAGATTCACAGGCTGGACGTTTTCGGGCACCTGATTTCGATCCATAATCCGGGCGGAGACGACCCGTTCAAGAACGAGGACTGGCTCTCGTTTGTCACGCTCCAGGGATGGAAGGGTACGGATCTGCGCAAGGTCTATGAAGGGATGCTCAAAAACCACCCCCAGGCCAAACCGCTCTATGCTCAGGAAGTGTTCTGGCCCGGCAACAAGTATCACGATATCCGAAGCGAGGCTGATATCCGCAAAAAGGCGTTTGTGCTGATGATGTCGGCCGCGACTGTCAATTTTGCGGACATGGACGGCAATTCATCGACGGGCTTTAGCGGCAGCATGGATCTGTCCGAGCGAAAGCAGGCTCGCCATGATATTGTCAAAAGAGTGTGGGACTTTTTCGAGACAATTCCCTTCTATCGAATGCGACCCAATCCGCGAATTGTAGACAATGGGTTCTGCCTGGCGAAAGAGGGCGAATGCTATCTGGTCTACCTCCCTGATGGTGGGGACGTGAACGTTTCTCTCAAGGCACCCGGTCGGTACGAGGCGATGTGGATCAATGCTCAAGACATCTCCGACAGGCGCTCTTTGGGATGGGTAGAAGGAACGCACCGGTTCTCGACGCCCGACGGCGGAGACGACTGGTTGTTGTTTCTGACCCGACCGGGCAAGCGCCAGAACGAAGCGCGCTAGCTCGTGCACTGATGCAAGATCCCATTTGGCATTAGAACCGTTGAAAGCCGAATTCATGTATGATAACCTACACCCTGATGAACTGATACCCTCACTTGCAATTAAGGAGTTATCCGATGACAGCTAACATGAATCGCCGCAGATTTCTGGGCACCGCCGTCGCATCCGGTGCGTTCACCCTGGTTCCGCGTCACGTACTGGGAGGCCAGGGTTCCGTCGCCCCAAGCGAGAGGATCACGCTCGCCCATATCGGCATGGGCACGCAAGGGTTCAGAGAGCTGGGCGGTCTGCTCGGCGACGCAAGGGTCCAGATCATCGCGGTGTGCGATCCGAACACCGACAGCAATGACTACGTCGAGTGGGGCAAGAACAGCGTGCGGAACCAAATCCGAACGTACCTGGACGACCCGTCGTGGCGCGAAAACGATACCGGCTGCCCTGGCGGCCGCGAGGTCGGCCGGAAGGTCGTGGACACGTACTATGCGAACCACCGTGGCGGCGAGAAGCGTAAAGGCTGCGCCGCCTACGCCGATTTCCGCGAGTTGCTGGAAAACGAGAAGGACCTGGACGCCGTCAAGGTCATGACGCCCGATCATTTGCACGCGACCGTTTCCATCGCGGCTATGAAGAAGGGCAAGCACGTCATGATGCACAAGCCCATCGCGAACCGGCTGTACGAGGGCCGGCTGGTTCTCAAGACCGCGCGTCAGACGGGCCGGGCCACGCATCTGTTGGCCTATGGCAGCGGCGCGGGCAACGGGCGGATCGCGGAGCAGATCAAGAAAGGTGTGATCGGCCGGCTGCGCGAGATCCACAACTGGACGAACCGGCCGGTCTGGCCCCAGTACACCGAAATCCCCACGGACCGACCGCCCATCCCCAAGGGCTTTGATTGGCAGCTCTGGCTGGGACCGACGCTGGACCGGCCCTATCACCCGCACTACACGCACACGGTCTTTCGCGGCTGGTACGATTTCGGCGGCGGCTCGATGGCCGACATGGGCATCTACAGCCTGTGGCCGGTGTTCACGGCGCTGGGCCCGACGGGTTGCGCGCTGCGCTTTGAGTTCGCGGCCAAGAGAGACATGCCCGCTATCGAGCTGTTCTGGTACGATGGTGGAATGAAGCCGCGACTGCCCAAGGAGGTCGAAGCGCACGACGTAAAGATGGACCGGGAAGGCATTCTGTTCGTCGGCGATCAGGGTTCCATCTTCGCGGGCTTCCACGGGGAGAATCCACGACTGTTCGCCAAAGGACAGGACAAGGCCTTGTCGCTGGACGAGTCCTCGTCGCGAGGCGGCAGGCGAGGCCAGCGTCACGCGGGGTGGATCGAAGCATGTCAGGGCGGCGACCCCTCGCCCGGCAGCTTCCTCAACGCGGCGGGCATAACGGACACGGTGAACCTGGGAACGGTCGCGCTCCGCGCGGGCAAGAAGGTCCAGTTCGACAGTGAGAACATGAGAATCACGAACGATTCCGGAGCCAACAAATACCTGTATCGCGAGTACCGCAAAGGCTGGGAGCTCTGAGCGTAATGCTCCCACTCTCTCAGGCTCGCGGGCCGAGCCGAGAAAGCCGCCATGAAATAGCCGCCGGATTTGCATGAAACTGCGTTTCTTGTGATTTTTTGTGAATTCATGTAAGTCTTTGTGCGATTCTAAACGTTTCTCGCGCAATCCTGGCCGAAAAACGACCCTTTTTCGCACCATTCGTCCGTTCATCCTACCCCTTTTGGGGGAAATTGGCTTTGTTCTGCAAATTGACTGCGACTGAACTCGAATGAACACTGGGTCAACTGAATGGAGCAATTGGCTTTGTTTTTCCAACCGTGCAGATCGCCGAGACCGGGAAGAAAGTCATTGCGAGGCCCGAAGGGCCGTGGCAATCTCTGAAGCCGCGCGCAAGGCCCCCTTATCACGTTCAAAATTGGCTTTGTTTTGCATTTACCGCAGAGGCCGGAGAGGTTGCCGAGGTGAGATGTATTAGCTTCTCTTGTCATTGCATTACTTTGATGAATACTCCTTCCTCTGGCGCTCTCAGCGTTCCCGGCGGCAAAACTTGTCCGGCGCTCCGTGTGACGGATTGGCTTTGTTTTGACAAGATAACAAGATAGACGGGATGCAAGCCGGCTTAGCTGAATGATTTGTGCCCAAATATGTGCTATTTTGAAGCTGTTGAAGACGCTTGGAGAGGCTAAGGCACAATGTGATCGCGTTGACGCCTTTATTTGATTGTCTTTTCTTGGTTCCTACGGTCAGTAGACCTCTGCAATGTTAGCACAGACTCCATTTTTATACGGTTTTTCAGCCACAAATGCTCCGAGCAGAATCGTTGGATCAATATTCAATAGTGAATCGTCAATCGTCGATAACAAAGGTCTCCTGAGTACTGTCTCCTGTACTCTGTATTGTATATTTTATTTGTTATATGTATATTATACAGCACATCGCCGTATTTGTCAAGTGAAATCCTGTTCTACTAATTAAAGGCAAGGCAATGAATAAGTTGTAAAAGAAAGATGGGACGCTCTATCTATTCTGAGTTGATGTTATAGGAGTATTGGGCCCACGCCTGGTTGCTGTTGGACTTGTACAGCTATCCGAATCTGTGTAAAATCCGCAAAAATTGGAGTCTGTGTTAACAATACAGGCGATTTTTTACCTTTTCTGCCATTCGTAGCCGATGTTCTCCAAAAACAAGGATGTGCTTGGAGGATATCACGATGCTTGGACCAGGACGCGATGAAC
>JARRQQ010000705.1:0-2465 GCA_037381725.1 Sedimentisphaerales bacterium | reverse complement strand
TCGTCGGCAAGCAGTGGGATCACGGTGGCCCGTATTCGTTTGCCAGTTTCGACATGTCCGGGCCTGTCGCGGTCCGCATCGTCTCCAAGCGGTCGCTTCGGAGCGTGGTTGTCCGGCCCCAGTCGTCTGGGATCCAGCCAACGCTGGAGGATGACCATACACTGACCCTGACACTGGACCGGCCCCGCAAGCTGAGTATCGAGCCGGACGGCAAGAAAGGACCTTTGCTGCTGTTTGCAAATTCCCTGGAGGCCAACCCGCCGAAGCCCGGTGATGAGGGTGTGATCTACTTCGGCCCCGGGGTGCACAAGCCGGAGAAGATCGTCCTGGGAAGCAACCAGACCCTCTACCTGGCCGGCGGCTCCGTTGCAAAGGCTGAGGTTCTGGCTCAAGGTGACCACATCCAGATTCGCGGTCGCGGCATTTTGGACGGCTCCGACTGGGAATGGCGCAGGGGCCCCGTGGGCAACTTGATTGCCATCCGCAACAGCTCCGACGTTGAAGTTAGTGGCATTACCTTGCGGGGATCAGCCCATTGGACTATCGTCCCGAGGAACAGTCAGCGGGTGACGATTCGGAACGTCAAGCTCTGCAATTCCCGTGTCCAAAACGACGACGGCATCAATCCCTGCAACTCCCAGGATGTCCTGATCACCGATTGCTTCATTCGCAGCGACGATGATTGCGTCGCCCTGAAAGGACTCGACTTCAGCGCCCCAAACAGCAACGTCGAGCGAATCACGGTGGAGAATTCGATTCTCTGGTGCGATCGGGCCCGAATCTTCCTGCTGGGACACGAGAGCCGTGCCGCCTTTATGCGGGATGTGACCCTTCGCAATCTCGACATTATCCACTTCAGCATGACGGCGTTCCTTCTCGAACCCGGTGAAGACATGCGCTTGGAGGACGTCACAGCCGAGAATATCCGGATCCACGGCGAGGGACAGAGAGAATTCATCCGCCTGCGTCCCGTCGTGAACCAGTATATGCGCAAGAAAGTGCCCGGCTTTATCCGGGGCGTGCGGTTCCGAAACGTGACGTTGGAGGGCAAACCCGGAGAGTACCTCGTGCAGATCCAGGGCGCGGACGCCGAGCATGACGTTCGTGATGTGACCTTTGAGAATGTTTCGATTGCGGGCTCGAAATTAACGGAAGGATCAAAAGAGGCATGTATCGGCGAGCACACCCAAGATGTGCGATTCCTCGCCGAAGCTCGGTAGAATCCTTCTCGGCAGTCGAATGTGAGGGCTCCGATCCGCCGAGTGGTCTCTACGAATCAGGGCAAATCATCGGCACAGTGAGGCTTGCGATCCGGGCACCAGGTGTTCTTATGAAGAATCCTCTGTTCATGTGCGTCGGGCGTGGATGTGAGCCTCGATGGCGACGCGGCCGAACGAATGTTTTGCCCCAATTTTCTCTTCCTATCCCGCATCATCGACCTGTACCACTGCTTCCTAAACCACTTGTCTGCCTCCGAATGTGTGCGCGATTTCTTAACACGACCTATCGCCTTTTCAATTTCCTCCTGCCACTTGTACCGGAGTAGCAGAGCGAGCCGAGCATCTCGGCCGATTTCAGATTGTTCTTCAACCATTGCCATCACCTCTAAAGAGCAACTCTTCATGTATCGAGAGTCGCTCTTTGCTCGTCGGTAGACATCAAGTAGTAGGTATGAATAGACCCCAAGACAGAGCAAAAGTGCGGAAGAAATGCGCAACCTTTCAAGGGTCGGTGACTGTGGCAGAGCACATTGTTGTATGGAGGAACTTACTACTGCTCATCTTTCAGGCAAACTGATGATAGATACTCACGGCCCGGCTATTCCTTCGCCCCGTGCTTTTTCAGTAGTTCGACGATTTCCTTGTGCCCTCTTGTCTCAGCTAACTCCAAAGGAGTTTTGCCCTCATTATTCTTAGCGTTCACATCAGCCCCCTTGGCGATAAGCAGTTCCAATGTTGCTTTCTGACCTTTTTCCGCAGCTGAGTGAATTGGGGTCCCTCCATCATATTTCTTTGGATTCAGATCTGCGCTATGAGAAATGAGAATTTCTGCAATGTTTACATAACCGCCTTGAGCTGCCCAGTGAAGTGGTCTCCAGCCGTAGTTGTCTGAGACGTTCACATTCGCCCCCTTGGAAATCAATAGCTCCACCATTTCTCGATGACCTATAGCTGTAGCCAGCCGCAGCGGTGTACTACCAAACTTATTCTTTGCAGAGATGTCGGCGCCGTGAGCTATCAGTAGTTCTGCAACGTCTCTGTGTCCACCTCTGGCGGCGTCTTGGAGAGGTGTCCATCTTCTATTGACGTTACCTTCAACTTTAGCGCCCGCCTCAATAAGAATCTTCGCAATCTTTTCATGACCTGCAAAAGCAGCACAGTTAAGAGGAGTTGTATTATCTTTAGTTATCGCGTCTACGTCAGCTCCATTTTTCAGACGAAGCCTAACCACTTCTAGGTTACCCC
>JARRQQ010000704.1:0-2487 GCA_037381725.1 Sedimentisphaerales bacterium | reverse complement strand
CAATCTGCGTCATCACCCGACGAATACCCTCGGTATAAGTCCGTTGCCATCGGCTCAGCTCCTTTTGGTCCGCCGTCAGAATCCCAGTGAAATCGGGTGCGGGCAATTCCGGCGTCGGCCTTTTCAACTCCGGCAGGCCCGCGGCCAACCTCTTGAATTCTCGACCCCAAGCTTTCAGAGTCAAGTCCGATTTGACCAGCCCGGCGTACAGGCTAATATCTCGCGACGAAGGCGTGTCGGCAAAGGGCCAGGACAACCAGCCATCGGCCAGCGAACGGGTCGCTTCGATTTCCTCGCCGATCCATTGAGCCTGTTGCTCCTCGCTCAGGTAAGGATGGCTTTGGGGCGCGCCACCGCCGTACCATCCGAACTCGCCCAATACCACGGGCTTTCCCACGTGGCAGCAGGCTAACACCGCCTGAAGATAGCTTATGTTCTTTTGCCGGTTCTCTTCTGATTGAAATGGGCCGCCCATAGTCGGATAGAAATGAATGGTCACAAAGTCAAGCCAACGGGCCTGCTCCCGGGGATTGAACGCGGCGTAGCGGCTCGGATTGCCTGGACGCACCAACGGATAGGACCACTGGATATAGCCGACGGTGACCAAATGGCGTGGGTCGGCCCGGCGAATAGCTTCCACCTGACGGCGCACCCATTCGTTCGCCAGGTGCTGTCGAAAACGCTGCCAGTCGCGCAGCCTTGGATTTCCCCCGGCAGCGCGGTCTTCTGGCACCGCGACGTTATCCCATGTCTCTTTCTCGGAAAGCTCATCGCCCCATGCAGTCTTCAGTGCGTCGTGGCTTGTGTAGCACGTATGTAGCCAGTCATTCCACTTCGGTCTCCATTGTTCGACAAACCAGGGCAAATGCGGCTCGTTGAGAAGGTCCCAAGCAAAGATGGCTGGCTCGTCCCGATAGCGCCGTCCGACAACATCCCAAAACCGCTCAAGCGCTCGCAAAGCCCTCTCGCTGGCATAGCGGTCCGGCTTCCAATAATCGGGCACACCCTCCCAGTGATCCGGGCCGGTTAGTATGAGGCGGATGTTATTCTCGCGGGCGATTCGGACAAGTGTATCGAGCTTCACAAGAGCTTCGTCCTCGATCGTTTGCGGCGTCGGTTGGAAGCTTGCCGCCGTCAGAAAGACGCGTGCGCAGTTAACGCCCATCTCGTGCATGACGCAAAAGTGCTCCCGAACCTTCCCGGCGTCAAATCGGCGCCACAGCTTCGGCGCCCAGCCCGTATTTGGATCGTAGTAGTTCGTGCCGAACGGGATATATGCATGCCCCGAATCCCGCTCCACGAACCCGCGGCCGTCGGGCGCAACCGCAATCAGTCCCAGCGACGGCTGGTCTGCCCCCCTGGCCCCGCCTGGAAACCAAACGAACACAAACAGCGCGGCACCGAGGGTCGCCATCCAAAAGCGTCTCGATCTCCGGTCCACTAAAATGCACTCCAGAGATACATAATCTCGGGTCTGCCCAACTCATAGAGCGTGGCCCGGTCGAGTTTCAGCATATTGGGCTTCTTCAGGCTCAGCAAGTCGCTGAACGAAAACGGCCTGCGATACTCCACGACTCGCGCGTTATGAATCCCCGCCATGGATTTTACGAGGTCGATGGCATCGTCCAGGTAACCAATGCCATCGATAAGCTTTTCCTGGACCGCCTGTTTCGCGCCAAAGATGCCGCCGTCCGCCAATGTCCTGACCTGGTCCGGGGTCAGGGACGCCTTTCTTCCTTCAGTAACAATGCCCACGAACCGCTCGTACGCGGGCGTCATGAGCCTGTCCCGCATGTACTGAAGCTCTTCCGGCGACGGCTTTCTGAACGAACTGGGCCAATCCTTCTTCTGGCCCGACGTGATCGTCACCGGCAGGACGCCGAGCTTATCCTCCAACAACTGTTGAACGACGAAAAACTCGGTTATCACGCCAATCGAGCCGGTGATCGCCGTAGGCTCCGCGATGATCTTCTCACATGCGACCGACGCGTAGTAACCTCCTGAGGCGGCCACTCCCTGCATGAACGCAATGACCGGCCCGCCTTTCTCTTGTCTGAATTTGCGAATCTCCTCGTGGATTCGGTCGCTGGCTGAGATGGTGCCGCCCGGGGAGTTCACGCGGACAATGAGGCCCTTGACGCGCGTGTCGTGCCGGGCCGCCTTGAGCTGCGTGTACACCTCCTCGGCCAGGCTGCCGCGGATGATGCCCTCCACGTTCACGACGGCGATCTTCTGGCTGGCCGGGCCTTCCCGCACTACCTCTTCGGTGAGCATGCCTCCATGCCCGACTGCGAGGAAGGCGACAACGCCAATGAGCATCAGGAACAGCCCGATATTGGCCATGACCGATAGCGCCAGCAGAATGCCCCAGAAGAGTCTCCACCCGCTCCTCTTTCTCGGCGGCGGGGGTGGGGGAGGATTCGCGGGCAAGCCTGAAGCCGGACGTTCCGACTGTGAGAGATCATCATTCCGCTCGTAGTCCATAAT
>JARRQQ010000703.1:0-3466 GCA_037381725.1 Sedimentisphaerales bacterium | reverse complement strand
GGTTACGCCGCGGCAATTCGATGTGCACAAAGAGGCGCCTCCGTGGCTGTTATTGAAAAAGGTCTGGTGGGCGGGACCTGCTTGAATTGCGGATGCATTCCATCCAAGACGCTGTTGGCCTCCGCTCATACCTTGCTTATGATAAAGCACGCGGCGATGATGGGTGTTGACGTTCCGTCGGCGAGTCCGAACTGGCCGAAGATCCAGGCGAGAAAGGACGCCGTCGTAGGGGCTTTTCGCAAGGGCCTGACCGGCCTCGTCAAAAGCCACAAAGTCACGATCATCGAGGGCCGGGCCGTGGTCACGGCGCCGGGCCAGGTTAGAATCGAATCCGATGCAGGCCGGACGGAAATCCAGGCCGGCGCGATCATCCTGGCTACGGGTTCACAGCCCGTTGAGATTCCAGCGTTCCCGTTCGACGGTCAAACCGTCATCAGCAGCAAAGAGGCCCTGGGTCTGCAAGAGATACCCCAGTCGATGGTCATTGTCGGCGGAGGGGTCATCGGATGCGAGATGGCGTGCGTCTATGCCGCGATGGGAACGAAGGTGACCATCGTCGAGGCGCTCGCGCGGTTGATTCCCATGGAAGACGACTGGGTCGGCCGGATGATCGAACGCGAATTCAAGAAACTCGGCATCGCTTCTTTGACCAGCCAGAAGGTCACTTCCGTCGAGACCGCTACCAGCCCGGCCACGGTCATGCTGGAAAGCGGCCAGAGTATTGACGCGGAAAAAGTTCTCGTCTCGGTGGGAAGAAGGGCCGCCATTGATAAGGAAACCGTCGAAGCATTGAATCTGCAAATGAACGGCCCCGCCATCGCCGTCAACGAGAGACTTCAAACGAATATCCCCGGCGTCTATGCCCTTGGGGACGCCGTGGCGACGACCTACTTGGCGCACGGTGCCTTTGTCGAAGCCGAGGTGGTAGCGGCCAACGCTACCGGCGGCGACGAGAAGATCACCGACTACTCACTCGTTCCCCGCGCGGTCTACACGTTCCCGGAGATTGCATCGGTCGGCATGACGGAAGAGGCGTGCCGCGCGAAAGGCCTCGACGTTTCCGTGGGCAAGGCATTTTTCAAAGCGAACGGCCGGAGCAATGCGCACAACGAAACCGCCGGCGAGATCAGGGTCATCAGAAACACCGCGACGGACAAGATTGTCGGCGTCACGATGGTCGGCGCTACCGTGACCGAGTTGATCGGCGCCGCCAGAGCGCTAATCGGTACGACGGAAAAGATCGCCGAGATCAGCTTCCCCCACCCGACGTTTTCGGAGGTGCTCAAGGAAGCCGCCGAAGACGCCTTCGGATTCGGTCTCCACAATCCTCCGCGACCGTAGCCGGCCGGTCTGGAAAGCCGAAGCATCAAAATATTTTGGAGAGACCCCCGCTTTTCGGCCCGAAACGAGGTTTCTCTGCGCAAAAATACGTAATAACCGCAATTGACAGTCTCGACGGAGTCGTACTAGAATAGTCAAGGTTGAAGCGGATCGGCGGCTTGCTTCGATAGGAAACAAGCCAGTGTTGGGGAAGTGGGTACTCTGACAGACAATGTGTATCTTTTGAGGAGGTCTGATGATGCTCAAGTCGATACCCATTCCAATTCTCTTGTATTTCTTCTTAATAGGCGCCCTTGCCGCCGTATAGTCAAAGAGGAGTTTAGAACCCACACATAAAGCAAGCGGGGCTGCACGTTTCACGCTTGTAGCCTCTCCATTTCTGCCACTGCCCCCGATTTTTCTGTAAGTTTCAGCCGGATCGCAAGTCTAATATGGTAGCCATGGCCGAGACGACTGAGGATGAACGTTTGGTCGGACAATTCAATCGAGGCGACGAATCTGCTTTCGACGAGATTGTCGAGCGATACGCCGCCGATGTTGCGGCCCTGGCGAATCGTTTGCTCGGCTGGCCCGGGGACGTCGAGGACGTGACTCAAGACGTGTTTCTGGCGGCCTTTGTCGGCCTGAAGAATTTCCGGTGCGATTGCGGCCTGAAAACATGGCTCTTTACCATCACGATAAACAAGTGCCGCAACTATCGGCACAAGCGGAAGCTGCGACGATTACAGGCCGTCCCCACGAAGGGGCATCCCCCAAGGGACGTGGAGGACTTCCAACGTGTACGTCGTGCCGTGGCGAGACTGCCGGCCAAGTATCGCGAGCCTGTTGTCTTGCGGTATCTGGAAGAGCTAACCACCGAGGAGATCGCCCGAATCCTTGGCGTGTCCACGAACGCCTTGCACGTTCGACTGAGCCGCGCCCGCGAACGCCTGAGACAGGAACTTGCGGAACTGATTGATTGAGCAGACTATGTCAGAGGATCGACTAACAAGACTACTCCAGGAAGCCGACCGGATGGCGGGCAGGCCGGATAGCATGCACGTAGAGCTCTTACGTATAAGACCGCTCCGACGACGCCGGAGCAGGAGAAGATCGCCTCACTCGAGAATCAGGTCGAGCAACTCCAGGCAAGAACCGACGCGGCCATGAGAATGATACAAGAAATGCTTGAACGAGAGCGAAGGCAACAGCGTCTCGACGAGCTTGAAGCCCAGCTTGCAAGCATTCCCGACCCTATTGAAGAAATGCAAAAGCAGGTGGACAAAGCCGCCTTCACGCTCGTCTACCAGGCCGACCGTCTGTACCGTGAGCTTAACCAAACTGGTTCGGCCGTCGAAGCGTACAACCGAGTGATCCGCCTTTTCCCTGAGAACCGATGGGCAAAAGTCGCCCGCCAGCGTCTGGCGGAAATCAAGAATAAGAAATCCAACAAGACGGATTCAAAAGGAGATTCGAAATGGAAACCACAAGACACCTCATGGTCTTGATAACTGTAGCAGCCCTGGTCGCAGTTCCTATTGAGGCTGCGGAACAAGCGCAATCGAAACTCTCAAATACCCGCGAGACGAGTTGTTTAGTAAAGGTCACCTGCGATCCGGCTGTCTTTCCGCTCAATCTCGATACTCTCGAGTCCCTGCTGAGAAGTTCCTCCGTCGGTGGAAAAGCCGCTCGCCAAGTCCTCGACGTCTCGCCGGGCCAGATCCCCGATCTTTTCACAATCGAATATGAGCAATTCGTTACTTCTGGTGCTGACGCCACGCCGAAGTCTTCGACGGGAAACGCATCCAAGACCGGAAAACCAGCTTCTGAGGGGATGCACGAGTACGAATATGCGATGATGATGGAGGCGGAGTACGGTATGGACGTTGGCAGATATAGCCCCTCTGTTATGAGACAATCGTCATCCACAAGCTCCGGGAGGCGGTCCAGATCTTCATCCAGCCGCACCCGAACCAATTCGACGTATGGAACTACCGGCCGGAATCGCGTTGGTCGTCGCGGTACGAGTGAGAGGGTATCCTCAACCGATCTGTATGGTGCTATCGCCACAACGCCCTCAGCACCGGGGCACGAACAGACCTATTTGTTTAGCCTGAACGTTCAACTTCCCGAGGAGGTCAAACCT
>JARRQQ010000702.1:0-2516 GCA_037381725.1 Sedimentisphaerales bacterium | reverse complement strand
GTTCCGCCCGTCATCGTCAGCGTGGCTTCTCCAGCCGCCTCGGTGAAGATTCCGTTGGCTTGGGCGGCGGTGCCGTCCTGGATGACCGGGCCATCCGGCGCCGCAGCGGCGGGCACGTCGATTCGCACGTCGTCCGCCAGGGTCGGCGGCCTGCTCAGGTCCCAGTTGGCAGCCGTGCTCCAGAACCTGTTACGCCCGCCGGCGGTCCACTGGATGTCCTCCGCGTTGCAGAAGGACGCCGCCAAGAGGACAAGACAAGCCAAAAGAGATAGTTTCTTACACATAGTCTTCCTCCCTTCATAGAGAATTGAAAAAAATGAATTATGCTTTGGCCACACACCAAGCTCTGCGTCGTCCGCGGCCGGTACGCGCACCGCCAGGCCGGTCTCGGACGACCCTCACGTACCCAAAGAGAATTTTGACTGAAACCTGCACATGCAAAATGGTGACTCAGTTGCGCGGGTAGACACTTTAGCCGCTTGCTTGGAAGGACTACCCTCGAGTCCGGGTTGAAATCGGAGAATCCACCTCCTGATATCCACGTTAGTTCAACCCTGTTCCTCGCGATAAGTGTATCCAGGCGATTGCCCAGGAGATAAAACTGTCTGTCGGATCCCAACTTTGACGCCCGGGACCACCTATCAGCCACATACCTGTTTACCAAATTTGCCGTGACGCTGTCAAGGGAAAAATCCAGATTCCCGGACCGAAGGCCCGAATTGGCAGATTCCACGCCGGTCCAATGGGACGGGGCCTGTACCGAAGATATCAGTACAGGCCCCGGAGTGCTACAAAATCACTGTTTGACGATCAGGGCACGGGCTTTTGCCATGTACCTCGGTCGAAATCACTACTCATGCTACATGCCCGCCATCACGTCCAGAATCTCTTCAAGCGAGAGGGCCCGCGTGTACAGGCGGAACTCGTCCATAAGCCCCGTGAACGGCCTCGCGTCGTCGATGTTCTTTCCGACGCGAGCGCCCATTCCCCAGTCACCGGCGATATCGGCGGGGGCTGCAACGTCAACTTCTGAAACCAATTCGCCGTTGATGGCAAGGGCCGCCTTGGCTGATGCTTCGTCGTAGGTGCCCGCAAAATGCTCCCATTCGCCCCACGTGACAACGCCTGCACGGATGTCGAACATGGTCGTGCCGCCGTAGGAGCGAAGCAGCCATCGGAACTCGCCGTTGCTTCGGGCCTCAGGGTGAACAACCCACGTCTGATCGGATGCCCGCGCGTTGAATATCGCGTGGTGATCGCCGGTATCGTCGCATTTGATCCAGGCAGCCAGTGTCATACCGGCCGTGGGAATATCCTCGGCGGGGACATTGGCACCGTCCAGATCGAGATACCCGGCGTTTGCGAATTTGGCGGCTCCCGCCACCATGCCGGCGGCATCTGCAGTCACGTCACCGACGACCGCGCCGTCAAGGCCGTTGCCGGACTGATCCGCGACCACGTCACCAACCTCGTCAAAGGTGAAGTAAATCGACAAAGACGAATCCATTTCCGGCGGGGCCGGGGGCAGAGGACTGAGGACTTTCACATTGTCGATCGCCCACCACCAGTCGTTGCCGGCGTCGAACAAGCCGAAAGTCAGGACCACGCTCGTGGCGCCTTCCGGATTGGCCAGGTTGACCGTCACCGTCTCGTTCGTGGCGTAAGGCTTGTAGTTCGGGCTGGCTTCATCGGATTCCCAGCGGAGTACCTCGATGGGTTCACCTCCATCGTAGGAAGCGGTGATATTCGCCGTCTGATGATAGTTGTCGTCAAACTCGGGCCGCCAGCTCGAATCGAATTGCAGCTCGAGCGTGCCGGCTGCCACACCCGAAATGTCAATGGCAGGTGTGGTGAGCCAGGTATCATAGGGATTGTCCGCGATAGGCTCATCTATCCGGTCAGCATCGTCCCACTCATCCGGATCGGCTACAGCGACGGTTCCGACGCCCAGCGTGAACGTGGAGCGGTCCTGGTCGCCCGCCGTCTGGACCCACCAGTCCTTGTCGGCGAAGGCCCATCCAGCCCATTCAGTCACGCCATCCGTGTCCGGATCGCCGATACCGGGAATACCGCTATCATCGACGGTCCAGCCAGCTGGGGGAATATCCGTCCAGACGGCCTCTCCCGGCACCTCCTCATCGATACTCGGGCCTAAAGGCAAGCCCTCGAAATCTTCCTCGAACAACACGACCGGCTCAGGGCGATCACCCGCAAGGTAGCGGACCTCGCCGCCGGACAGACCGCGGTCGTATACGGCGACCTCGTCAATCGCACCGATCCAATCGGATCCCCACCCATCCGAGCCGATGAGCAGAGGAGCCGGACTGCTGGTAATCTGGCCCATCGGGGTCGAATCAGTCTCCGCTCCATCGAGATAGCATCTCAACGTCTCGCCGTCATGTGAGCAAGCGATGTGGCTCCACTCGCCTTGAGTCAGGTTTTGGCCGACGTAGACCCAGGCCCGGGGCGACGTATTGAACGTGAATGCCATGTAAGGCTGATCGCTGCCCCAGCCG
>JARRQQ010000701.1:0-4202 GCA_037381725.1 Sedimentisphaerales bacterium | reverse complement strand
CCGCGGGACGAGGCACGAGGGGTGAGTAAAGAAAAATACGTAGTTACCACAATTGCGTCGAGCCTGCCGAATCGGGTAAACTGACGGAGTGGTGGTCTTGTGTGCGGGGCAGGAGCGACGTACACGGGGCATAGCGATAGGGTAAACAACTCCGTATCAGCAGCCCACTTGACAGGCTTTGACAGGGTATATACAGTCTGCAGAAGCCGCGAGTGGCCGTCATGAGAGGACCTTGTAAATGCTCCCCGCGAACGATCTTATGAGAAGAGACGAGAAGAAGCGAGAGCTTCTTATACAGAAAGAGACAGTCTGTATGTGCTGTCTTATACAGACCGTATAACCATTGTTATGCCGAGTTCGATATGATGAAGACATCTCATAAGCTTTGGTCAATTGTAGCATCCACCATATTTATTTGGTTATTCTGTTCTTTTGTAGCAGCGTCAGCTATGGGACAGGTGGGGCTTACAGTCCCGCTTAGAGTGCGAATCTGCAATTCGATCTATAATGTACTCTATTTCCCGTGGAGTTGGCTACCGAAATATTGTTTTACGTGGGGAAGAACAGGGATGGATTCAGTCCGTCCAAATGCGATGACTATAGGTCTGCTCTGGGCAATTCCTGTTGGCCTCTGTATGTCATATATATTGTTTCGTAAGAATAGAAAAGCATAACAAAGAGATCAAAAGGGACAGCTTGGCGGTTGCCCCTTATCTCTATCATTGTGAATTATGAGAATTGAAGTGCTGCTTAAGATTCTGATTTTAGCCGTATTCGTTGCCGTAGCTGGCTGCGATTCAAATGAAAGTCAATCAGAATCCCCAGAGAACAACACTCAAGACACAATTCCAAGCGAACTTGGCGGCTTAGTCGCAACAATTAGGGCTCTGGACTCTACTATGCTCTCGAGTCAACCAATCCGTCTTGAACACACTCTCAAGAACACGTCTGCTAAAAGTATTGTCGTATACGACTTGGAGAATAGCGTGTTCTTTTTGTTCGATCCCACCTGGGGATGTATGGGATGTGGGCCTACCAGTGAGAGACCAAGTATGACACTTTCTCCGGGTCAAAGCGTTTCTCGTTGGGTTGAATTAACCCGAGGGAAGCCCACACGGGATTGGCCCATCTCAGTTATAGTCCGATCAGAGGGGACCGGAGTGAGTTACATATGCAATACAAAGCCTGTTCCACGCACATTCAGCTTCCGCGTGGGATACGATGGTAAGGTACTCACGAGTGTTATTGGTGAAGTAGGCGAACCTGTTCTCGCCACGCCTTGGATCAAAATTAAAGTGCAATAACCCATTCGTCAGATATTCACAACATGCGGATCAACTCAGGGAAAACTGGGGGAAACTAAGGGGGCAGTTTACAGAAAACGGTGACTGTCCCTGATAGACTCGGTCCCTGATAAACTCGATAGGAGATGAACGGAATGAAGGAATACAACGGCGCGATGATGCAGTTCTTTCACTGGTATACGCCGGCGGACGGTTCGCTTTGGAGGCAACTTGCAGAGCAGGCAGCTTCACTATCGAAAGCCGGTATAACCTCAGTTTGGTTGCCACCAGCGTACAAAGGCGCAGCCGGGGCCGAAGACACCGGCTATGGGGTCTACGATCTCTTCGACCTTGGCGAGTTTGACCAGAAGGGATCTACGCGCACCAAGTACGGAACCCGTGATGAGTATCTCCAGGCGATTCAAGCCGCCCATGCGGCAGGAATACAGATTTACGCCGATGTTGTCTTCAACCACAAGCTTGGCGGCGACAATGAGGAGGAGTTCAAGGCCACACCGCATAACCCTGACAATCGAAACGAAGCTATCGGTGAGTTGCAGCCCATCAAGGCCTGGACCCATTTCACATTTCCGGGACGGGGCACCAAGTATTCGTCTTTGCAGTGGCACTGGTGGCATTTCAACGCAGTCGACACCAATGCGGCGGCGACCGACCTCCGTGCTGTTTACTTGTTCGAGGGGAAGGCCTTTCATAACGAGGTCGATCAGGAAAAGGGCAACTTCGACTACCTGATGGGTTGCGACCTCGATATCGCCAATCCTGACGTCAGGAAGGAGCTGCTGTACTGGGGCGAATGGTATACCGACCTGACTGGTGTTGACGGCTTCCGGTTTGATGCTGTCAAGCATGTTGGTGCTGACTTCTTCGTCGAATGGCTCAACCATGTGCGCAACCACAGCGGGCGTGACCTCTTTGCGGTCGGAGAATACTGGTCGGGGATCGACGAAGCCCTGGAACACTTCATCGAGACAGCAGAGGGAAACCTGATGCTCTTCGACGTCGGGCTGCACTACAGCTTTGCAGCCGCTGGTCGCGAAGGCGGCGCGTACGACCTGAAGACCATTCTTGACCGTAGCCTGGTCAAGGACCACCCCGATATGGCAGTAACACTCGTCAGCAACCACGATACCCCCGATTACAATGGTGCAGAGTACAAGGGTGTCTGAAAAGACGGGAACGAGTACAACGTCCAGATGTCAAGCCACAAGTGGCTGATTGATCGTTTCCTTGGAGTGCGTCGCACTTACGCTTTCGGCGAACAGAACGACTACCTCGACCACCGGAACTGTGCTGGGTGGACACGTACCGGGAACGCAAAGCACCCCGGCGGCTTGGCGGTCTTACTCAGCAATGACGCAGACGGCGCCAAGTCAATGAATACCGGATCGCCCGGTGTCACATATAGGGACGTTACGGAACAGATCAAGGAAACAGTGACCACAAACGGAGAAGGATGGGGGGAATTCAGATGCAAAGGGCGGTCTGTCTCTGTGTGGGTGCCAGCCAATGAATTGCGATCATCCGGCTGACGAGATCGGACTAACCGTCGCAACAAAGCCATCGACGTCCACTGAGTAATCCGCGCGCTTTCAGCGCACGGCTTGCCGAGCGCGTCATGGCAGGCGTTAGGCGCCCTTACGGCTATCGATGAACTTTGCCCCGAACATAAGGAGACTTTGAAATGGTCGAGAAGATATCTGGTCTACCTGACAACGTCCTCGGCTTCACCGCCAAGGGAACGGTAACCGCGAATGACTACACGTCCATCATCATTCCAGCCGTGGAGGAACTGTTCTCTCGCCAAGAGAAGGTTCGGTTTCTCTACCACCTCGGCGAAGCCGTCACGGGATTCGAAGTGGCTGCTTTGTGGGATGACACGAAATTGGGCCTGAGGCACCTCCCAGGCTGGGAGAGAATGGCAGTCGTCTCGGACATCGAATGGGTACGGGCGGCGATCAAGGTCTTCGGACTTGTAATCCCAGGGCATGTTCGGGTGTTTCATAACAACGAACTCGCCGAGGCAACACGATGGATCAGCGAGTAGCTTACCCGCTGTTTGTGGATGAAAGCCGCCTAACATTGCTCTTTCAACGGAGCGCAAAAAACCGCCCTCCCGTGTCAGCGTAGTTGTCGCCTCAAATAAACTTGGAGAGGAGACAACGTAAATTGCCGCTGGGACATTCCCCCGCCTTCCGTACCCTCATGATGCAGAAGATGACCGATTCCGATAGACCCAGCCCGGTTTCCTTGGCTAAAGATATTGGTGTTTCACGCAGCACGATTTGTCGGACAATCCATTTCCTTGACAATTCTCCATCACCGGATATATTGGAAATGTCTTATTTTTCTGGGTTTACAGGAGGTGGGAGATTCATCCTAAGGTAACGGTCTCCATATTGAGGAATAATGAACCGCTGTAATCAGCACAATGCTGGCCAGCGGTCTTTTTATTTCACAACATGCTTTTGTGGCCGTGATTGAAGATATCGAAAATTTTGTGCTTTATACAGCCTGTATAAATCGGGAAGCGATTTAGGGCACTTCAGTGCAATTTGTCGAATTTGTGCAAAATTTTAACGTGAAGAATATATGACTTTGATTTATACAAACAGAATGATGTTTGTGTTTGCAGGATTATAAAGACTGAATAAACTCGTTATGCGAAAGGTAAACAAAATTTTTAAGGAGAAATAAAATGCATATTACCGCTAAACGGTATACATTTTTATTAGCGTTGCTTTTAGTTTCCATCATGGGATGTGGAGTTAACAAAAACACAACTTTTCATGTAAATAAGGTAAGTCCGCGATCAGACCTCAATATTAATTCGGCATCAAAATTTGTTGTTGTCGATCAGAGCGAACCGGCATTCACTGTATTCACAGGTATCCCTAAAAA
>JARRQQ010000700.1:0-2522 GCA_037381725.1 Sedimentisphaerales bacterium | reverse complement strand
GCTTTTGTTATATGGAAAGATACCGATACGCGGAAGACTACTTCTTATGGCTTCAATTGGGCAAAATAGGCCACCTCCAGACAATCGATGATGTCGTACTGAAATATCGACTGAACAAGAGTGCGATTCATGTCAGGCACCTAAAGGGGGTACTTTGGTCGACCCTCAAAGTAAAGATATCAGGCGTATTTACCTTGGGTATGCGTCCTTCCGCATATGATGTTGTCAGATTCATTTCGGAGTGCATTCTGCTTCTTATGCCCTCGTTTCTTGTGTTGTGGATCTTTATGAGAATGATGTTCCGAAAGGACATGAAGACTCAATTATGAAAATACTCTTCCTTATACCTCCACCACTGGACGGTGCCCGTGCTGCTGAGAGAATATTCGGGTGTAATTACGCTATTTACTATCAGCCAAATATCTTTATGTTGTATCCTGCAACAATCTTAGAGCGTGCCGGGCATGATATAACATACATGGATTTTCCGGCTAACGGCAAGGGAACAGTAGATTTTGAGCATCTTTGTAAAGAACAAGATTTTGATATCGTTTTCTTCTATAGCGTATTTCTCTCCAAACGGACGGACATTATCGCGAGGGATATGCTGCACAAAGAAAATCCAAAGACTAGATTCATCTTCATCGGTACCGAACCATCGGCTAACTCGTCCAGCTTTGTTGACGATAATAGCATCGTAATCCGAGGAGAATCTGAGTCACGTGTCGTCCCAGTAGTAGATGCTTTGAAGAACGGAACCTCTCTGAAGGCAATTCCAGGAATCTCTTACACTATGAATGGTGAAATTGTCGATCAGGGGGGGATCGAGATAATAGATGATCTTGATCAGCTTCCCATTCCGGACAGAACTCTTCTTGATTCCACAAGATACAACAATCCTAAACTCAGTTCTCGGCCTTTTGCAGCAATGCTTACGTCTCGTGGTTGCAGTTTCAAGTGTTATTACTGCGTTCCGAATTCCTTGAGTTTTTCGAGAGAAATAGGACATAAGCTAATCAAGGCAGAAAGCAAGCCCCCCGTCAGACTAAGAAGCCCAGAGAACATTATTGCGGAAGTCTCCTATCTTGCCGGAGCGGGATATAAATCTATATCATTCATTGACGACCAATTTGTTTGGGGGAATAAGAGAGCCATTGAGATATGCGAAGGAATTGCGCCTTTTGGCATGGAGTGGTCTTGTCTTGCTCGTGCTGATATGTTACAAGATGAGGATGTGGTTATGGCAATGGCGCGGGCAGGGTGCAAGAGCATTGATATAGGTATTGAGTCATTTGATCAAGAGATTCTTGACTATGTGCAGAAAGACTTAAAGGTCGAAACGGTATATGCCGCGGTGAAGAACCTAAAAAGAGCTGGGATTGAGCCGGAACTCAATATTCTCCTGGCCTCATGCCCTCTGGAAACAAAAGAGACTATTGAGCGAACATTCCAGGAAGCGCTCCGGTTGGATGTGGAATATGTCCTCTTTTCGATTTGTACGCCTTTCCCTTACACTGAATTCAACCGCAAAGCAAATGCAGAAGGGTGGATGATCAAGCCGGAATATGAACCAATTGATCCCATTAAGGAGTCCTTCATTTCCTATCCTCATCTCACTAAGGAAGAACTGGATAGGATCATCCGGAGGCTCTACCTGAGATACTATTTTCGACCTGCTTATATATGGAAGAGACTTCGCAAAGTCAGAGGATTCAGAGATCTGCTGGATAAAGCAAGAGCCGCGTGCACTATTCTCCGATAGATGATGAAAAGTAGTCTGTTGAGGGGCGCTTATCGCCTTGTGGAAGACTCTAGGTTTAGAAGATGCCAGTAAATAAGGACCAAATATCGGGTGAAGTTCTTTATCAACGTGACCAATGGCAGAAAGGAGGATTGGGCCGGGCATACTGGGCCTACAGGGATAGGGTGGTCCTGTCACTCTTAGATGAGCGTGACACCCAGGTAGTGGATTTGGGCTGTGGCGAAGGCATAACGTTACAGAAGATGGTTAAGATGTTGCCAGCAAGTGAAGTGCTAGGGATCGACTGTATCCAAGAGAATATCAATATCTGTTTGAAACACAATCTCCCCGCCCGGCAGGGTGATATATATGTTTTAGATCTGGCCGAGGATAGCGTCGATGCCGTTGTGCTTATCGAAGTGATTGAGCATCTGGAAAGACCAGAAATGGTCGTGAATGAAATTCATCGTGTGCTCAAACCAGGCGGAAAGCTGGTGCTCGTTTATCCTAATGATGCTATTTTCAAGATTGCCAGAATAGCGACACTTCGCTTCAAGGAAGCCGCCTATGACGCGGGCCATTTGAAACAGTGGATGCCCAGAGAGATAGAGACTCTTCTTAAAGAAAAGGGATTTGATGTGGTTTCGACGAAGTGCTTGCCGTTTCTATTTTGGTCGGTGTCGTTGCATGGAGTGACATTCGCGAGAAAAATATGATTTCAAAAAAGGGACATTTGATGCCTAAGGAGATGGGAAGATTCATCATTGGTGGATTAATGTCA
>JARRQQ010000699.1:0-2529 GCA_037381725.1 Sedimentisphaerales bacterium | reverse complement strand
TGATGATCTTGTTGCCGCGTGCCTTGAGAGCTTCGGCGATGGGCAGCAGGGGGGCCAGGCCGATGCCGCCGCCAACGCAAACGACCGTACCGAATAACTCGATATCCGTGGGATTGCCGAGCGGCCCGGCTACGTTCGCGATCTCATCGCCCGTCTGCAATTGCGCCAGATCGGCGGTGGTCTTTCCGACTCGCTGCCAGATCAGGTTGATCGTGCCTTTTTGAGCGTTCGCTCCGGCGATCGTCAGCGGGATTCTCTCGGCGCGGTCGTTGTTGAGACTGATAATCACAAACTGACCCGGCCGCCTGGCCCGCGCAACGAGCGGTGCCTCGATTTCGGCTGTGAATACATCCTCGGAGAGCTGTTTCTTCGATACGATTTTGTGCGGCACGGCGATCTCGTCCTAAGCAAGTTCTTCAAGCAAAGCCATTTTTGCAGGCCCCGGGAACTCTGTCAAGATCAATTATGCCGGGGACATTGGGGCGAGGACAAGCTTTGGTCGGGGACGGTGCAGCCGCTCGGAGAGACGATCATACAGTGACGTGTCTCGGCGAAGACGTACAGGCACTCGCATTTCCAGCCTGGAGAGGAAGATATCTATGACGACACCACGGCGTCGGGGGGGACGCCGTGGCGTCGTCTTCGCTTACCGTTTCAGCTACTCGTACAAGTGCGTGGACTCGGTTTCTTCGACGGGACGAGAAAGCTGATCGGCATGCATGACAGCTTTGAATCGTGCGTCGCCCGGCCTGACGGCTTCGACGACCACGCGCCAGGCGGCCTTGGCTTTCGGAGCCAGGGTAGCCAGCGGGAGGAATCTGACGCTCTGGCCTTCCTGCGCGCCGGGCGTCGCACCGGCGGACGATACGTACCGGACGTAGTCTTCCAGCATGCAGCTCACGCGGATGTTCGTGGCCGTGGCTGAACCCTGGTTCTCGACGCGGATGATATAGGTTGCGTTCGATCCCACTCTGACGGGGTCCTCGACGTCGACGACTTCAAGCGACAATGCCGAGATTCCCGTTACGGTCGTCCTGACCGAGGAGGCTACAGCCTCCGCACAATAGGCGCTTGCCGTGGCGGTGCTCGCCAGCGTGCCGGCTCTGCTCGGCGTGTAGGAGACCTTTACGGTTTTGGTCATGTCCGGGGCCAGCGTTCCGAACTCCCAGACCAGCTTCGAGCCGGAGAGTTTGGCGCCCGAGGTAGCCTTGACGCCGGTGACACCGCTCGGGATGATGTCTTCCAGAATCGTGTTCTTCGCGGGCACGTCCGACTTGTTCGCGAGGGTGATCTCATAGGTAATCGGCCGGCCGATGTACTGAGTTTCCATCCCTGTCTTCTTGATGGACAGGATGGGCAGCCCGACCGTCGTCGTTGTGCGCGGCGATTCGGCTCGCGTGCCTGTGGTCGAGGTAGCCACCGCCTTGCTGATATACTTGCCTGTCTTGGTGGCCCGCAGCTCGGCGGAGAATTGGCGAGACTGGCCCGCCATGAGGGTGCCTGCGTCAAAAATGACCTCGTCCTTGCCGTCGGTTGTTCTGAGACCGCCTGGCAGCGATTCGCTGACCTTGACGTTCCGCACGGAACCTGTGCCGGTGTTGGTTACGACGTACCTGACGGGAATCACGTCACACAGCAAAACGTCGGGCGGGGAGGTCTTGGTCAACTGCAACTCGGGCTGGATGACCTGGACGCTGGTGCAGGCCGGGATCACGGGCGTGATAACGGTCGTACAGTGTTTGAGGGCCTCGACGTGAGTGCCCATGCCGGTGATTCTCAGTTGCGTATTGGCTTTCGGGCCGAGGGACGGAATATCCCAGATGAGCTTGTTTCCATCTTCCCTGTCCGGCGGTGGCGACGCGCCCTGAAATTTGAAGTGTTCGGGCACCTCTTCGTTGACCACGATGCCGTTCAGCGTCGTTTCCGTCAGGTTCTCCAGGGTGATGGTGTATTCGAACGGGCTGTTCAGGCCGATCTCGGTCGGCATGCTCTTGTCCAGTCGGACGATTCCGCACTCGGGCCAGGGATACGTTCTCGAGATGACGGACGATCCCGCTTCGGTGACAGCGGTCATCTCCGAGCCGCCAATGGCCGGTCTGGCCTCGCGGGCAGTAGGGGCTGTGATGTTGGTGGGCACCGTCTCGGCCGGAGGCATCACCACCGGCTGCTGCTGGAACTGGTCCCGAAGAAAGTCGCTGGCGCTAACCTTCGACTCAGAGGTTTTGGGCTTCTTGGGACTGAACCAACTTTTGCAGCTCAGCGAGCCGGATACCAGCAGAAGAACCGAGACATAAAGCAGTTTCTTCATCATCGTATATCTCCTTTCGTCCGTCCAGGTGAAGCGGCCGAGGCGGTTTTTCGTCAACGGTTGACCGTCTCGCTGGCTGCTCGTGCCCATCCGGGCACAGTTTCCCTGGATTTCAAGTCTTATATCGGTACTCATTTTACCTAAGTTAACGTAAAATAGGAATAGATAGCTGCCTATATTGTAAATTTCATGCAAAAATTAAGGGAAAATTTTTTTCCGTG
>JARRQQ010000698.1:0-2530 GCA_037381725.1 Sedimentisphaerales bacterium | reverse complement strand
CCGTTCTGTGCGACAGGTTCATATCTTCAACTTGTGCCTACCAGGGTAGCAGCGGCTATCCTGTTGATAAGATAATCGAGCTTGGACGATTCGCAGTTGAAGATGTCTGGCCCGACCTGACGGTGATAATCGACATACCGGTTGAGGAGGGGCTTGGACGTGCAGGTCGGAAGCCACGCCAGAAAACTAAAGTAAGCCGCGCAGATTCAAACCAAAGTTATTTGTTTAACAATGCTGTTGTGGACCGATTTGATTCAAGGCCTCTTCGCTACCACACAAGAGTTAGAAGAGGGTTTCTCAAATTGGCGCATTACTACCCAGGAATTGTGAGAACAGTAGATGGCAGCCAGGGCGACATCAAAACGGTACATGAAAGAATATTGCAGGTTATCTCAGAGGTGAGTTTTACATAAATGTCGTTCAAAGAGATTTTCTGTCAGGATAGGGCTATTGACGTTTTGCAGCGGGCGTTTGGGTTGGACCGGTGGGCGCACGCTTATATTTTCGGCGGGCCGGAGGGAGTTGGGAAATTCAAGACGGCGCGGGAGTGGGCGAAGCTGCTGTTATGCAAAAAGCCCGGTGTGGAAGAGGAGATCGCCGAGAGTTGCGGCCAGTGTGAATCCTGCCGGCTCTTCGAGGCGGGCTCACATCCGGACTTCAATCACGTTCATAAAGAATTGCTGGAATTCACCGAGAATGGCAAAGGCAAGACGACGCCCGTTGATCTGCCGATTGACGTCATTCGGGAATTTCTGGTTGCGAAGGTATCGCGGCGACCGACGCTTTCGCAGAGGAAAGTCTTTGTCGTCAGCGAGGGGGAGAAGCTCAACGCGGCCTCGCAGAACTGCCTGCTCAAGGTCCTCGAAGAACCGCCCGCCTATTGCTGCATCGTTCTGCTGTGCACCCGCTTGGAGCAACTCTTACCGACGACGCGCTCACGGTGCCAAATCGTCCCCTTTGGGCCGGTCGAGGAGGAGCGAATAATCGAAAAGCTAAGGGACATGGGTCTTGAAAAGAACCAGGCGCAATATTTTGCCCGTCTGGCGGAAGGCAGCCTGGGCGCGGCCTGTCAGTGGGCGGAGCTTGAGTTGGCCGACGCCAACCTGTACAAGACGAAGACATGGCTGGTGGACTCGCTGGCCCGCTACGAATACGCCGACGCCCTGAACCTCGCCGAGCAGATTCTCGTAGAAAGCAAGAGAATTGGGGGTATTTGGGTGGGCATGGATAAGGCCACAAGTAAGACGGATATCAATCGAAAGGCTTTGCGGACGGCGGTTCGCATCATCATATCGGTGTTTCGGGACATAATGAGGCGAAGCACCACTCCGGGCACCGAAATCGTCAATTTCGACCAGCAAAAACAGATAGAGTCCCTGGCGGACCGGCTGGACGCCGAGCAAGCGGCGGAGCGAATCTGCGAAGGCTATCGCATGTTGGGCTGGATCGACTCGAGTGTCAATGAAAAGCTTATTTGCGAGCAGTTCTTGTTAAGTATGGTGGGTTTTGATAGAATCCGGGTTTCGCAATAGCGTCGCCCGATAAGGTGAATAATCCAGGTAGGTTCAAATGGCGAAAAACGGGGAACCGAAGAGTAAGCAGGTTCGGAATAAGAAGTACATGCTGGTTCGCTACGGGCGGATGAGTATGCTCGGGCTTTTTGAGCATCACGAGAATGCGGTGCCGAAAGTGCATACACGCGTGGTCGTCAAGACCGGCAGGGGGATAGAGCTGGGCCATCTTGTGGGCCGGCTCACGTGCTATCGGGGTGGCCAATTCCGCCTGAGCGAGGAGCAGCTCAAGGAATATTTCGGCAACGAGGACCTTGGCCTCCGCCAAAACCAGGCTGGCAAGTTTATCCGCTACGCGACCGCCGCCGACATCAGCGAAGAACGACATTTGTGGAAGATTGCAAACGAAGAGATGGAGTGCTGCAAGCGTTTCGTCAAAGAAATGGGATTGCCGATGAAAATCGTCGATGCCGAGCACGTCTTCGGCGGCGAACGCATCATCTTCTACTTCATGTCGGACGGACGGGTGGACTTTCGCGAGCTGGTCAAGAGGATCGCACAGGAGTACCAGACACGGATCGAGATGCGCCAGATCGGCTCGCGAGACGAGGCCAAACTCCTCGGCGATGTCGAGAGTTGCGGCCAGCAATGCTGCTGCCAGCGGTTTCTCAAGCACTTGAAGCCGGTCAATATGCGGATGGCGAAGATGCAGAAAGCGACCCTCGATCCGGCCAAGATCTCAGGCTATTGCGGCCGGCTGAAATGCTGTCTGCGATACGAGGACAAGACCTACACCGAGCTCAAGAGGCGATTACCGAAGAAGAATACCAGGGTGAAAACCAAGCAGGGCGTGGGCAAGATCGTTGACGCTCAAATACTGACCCAGCTTGTAATGGTCGAGTACGAAGGCGGCGACCGAAGCGCCGTTGGTCTCGATGAAATCGAGATACTCCCACCGGCCGCACAGCGGGACGAGAAGAAAGAGGCCGCCCCAAACAAGAAAAACGGGGGCAAGCCTC
>JARRQQ010000697.1:0-2535 GCA_037381725.1 Sedimentisphaerales bacterium | reverse complement strand
GTCTACTGGTCGTTCTTGCGTTTGCCTATGAGTGCCCTTCGTGTGACCGAGCTGATTTCAAAGAGGGTTCCCTATGAAGGGAATGTTCAGAGGATTCAGCGAGGCATTTTGTCTCAATTCTCTAATCCTGGCGTTCCGGAGGTCTTCTTTCAATCGTTTCAATTCCTCTTTCAACTTTAGCACTTCCCTTTTCAGGTGTTCGAGTTCTTTGATGCTCATTTCGCGTCCTGAATAGTCGCTATGCGTTAGACAGGGAATCCTATTCGCTCCTTCCTTGGAGAGGTACGTCGCAGTCACTATTCTAACGTACCAGATTCGCCGCTACCTGTAACGTTTTTTTCCATAGTCCGTCGGGGCTCCAGACAAATCGATTATGGAAGGGCGACTTTACGTCAAGACGTGGTTGTCCATTCTGGCTCGAAATAAACGCGATAAACGGCATGCAGGGAGATGCGGTAAGGTATCTAAATAGGTTGTCTCTTGCGTCCCTGCTTAGATTCCAACGGATTTCATGAAGCCTGGTCCAGGCTTTTCGGAAGCGACCGACGATATTTTCGGGCTTTCAAACGTGCTTTAAGGAAGGAGTCCGGCAGCAGAAGAATCTCTTGACTTTTGATGGGACAACCTGTATGATACACTTTTAGCGATGGGGGAAAAATTAGCGGAGCGATTGAATTACTTCTACCTTAACATTATTGCTCTTTCTGCGTTTTCGTTAGCTTACCTCGTCTATGCGGCGCTCTAAATCCAGGCGAGTTTCGGAATTCACCGAATGCACAGAGACATCTTCTTTTTCTCGTGCGCTCATTCGAGCTCTTTTGTGGCACATTTCGTCGCTCGTCGCCAACAAGCAGAAGCCGACGTTGAGTACAGAGACCTCACCAGAGAAAGCTCATGGCCTATGTGAGTTGCATCGACGATACGATTGGGTCATCGCGCTGAGCACATTCAATAGAGAAGACAGCGCATTGTTTAGTGCCACCATACTGCCAGATAGAACTTTCTGCAATCGCGGCGTGACTATTGAAGAAACAACCTTGAATCGTGCCGAAAAGCCGTCATAAACCAGCCGGAAAGCATCACGTGCACGGCAGAAAGGAAGTTACCCGTGCGCATTCCGGGATGTCGAATGTCGGCTACTCGTGCAGCCAGTTTGTGTCTTGCGGGATGCTTTTTGATACTGAGCGGATATGGATGTCTCGCTGGGGGAAAGCGATTTCGATTCCAGCTTTTCGGAACGCCTCGTCTATCGCGCAATTGATGCTGTGCCACACGGGAATGTAATTGTCGATGCCGACAACATAAACGCGCAACTCGAACTCCAGGCTATTGTCCCCAAAGCTCTTGAAAATAACAACGGGTTTGGGATCGTCGAGGACCAAAGGATCGGCTTGGGCGACCTCGTAGAGAATCCTCTCCGCTTTTCTGATGTCGGAACCGTAGGCAATCCCGACAACAAATTCTCGTCTTAACACATTGTCCGACAAGGTCCAATTGATCAACCGCCCGGTGATGAATTCCCTGTTCGGCACGACAAGTTCCCGTTGGTCCCACCGGCGAATCGTGGTCGCCCGAATCCTGATCTTCGAGACCTGTCCGGTCACCTCGTCGACAGTGACCACGTCATCGACGCGGATCGGTTGCTCGAAGAGGATAATCAACCCGCTGACAAAGTTGGCGAAGATTTCCTGCAAACCAAAGCCCAGTCCTAAGGTCATCGCAGCGATAAGCCACTGGACTTTAGACCAGCCTATCCCGATCTCATTGAACGCGAGGATGGTGCCGACGACAACGAGCATGTACCTGAACAGCGTCGTGATGGCGAAACGAACGCCGCGGTCAAGAGGCAGGCGCCTCAGGATAACGATCTCCAGCAAACCGGGGACGTTCCGTGCGATAAGCACGGTCATCGCTGCCACCAGCAGGGCCATCGCCAGCGATCCCACAGTCACGGCCCCTTCGGCAGCCATCCCCCAAAGCCGGATCTGTGCTATGGCGTTTAAGGCAGGTAAGACGTCCTTCCAAACGTACCATACGGCCCCTATAAGGAAGGAGGCGGTGATCACGTCGATAAGACGCCGGGTCTGCCTCGATATTTGGGAAATGCTCGTGTTCTCATCTTTCGTCTTGCTCTGCTGAGATTCCGCCGTTGAAACGGCATGCTCCGATCCTTCCGTATCTTGCTGAGCGGCCGCGCGTTTTTGCCTTTCTAAAAGGGCGAGCCTGCGCTGCGCGACCATCAGCCAGCGAACGAACATAGCTCTGACGAGAACCGTCAACAGGATCAGGACTATCGTAGTCACGAGCTTTTCATACAGATGGCGGGCGGCATAGAAGTAGCCCATACTGGCGAGCAGCGCGAAGGCAGCGGGAAGGAGGAAGCAGGGTGGATACCACAGATATCGCAGGCGTTCGAGCCAGCCGCCCCGATGCAACTTGAGATACGGTTCCATGAGTGGCCCGGTCGGACGCAGCAGCAAAAGGGATAAAACCGAGAGCACCAGTAGGCCCGCCATGAAGAACAGGCGGCCCACG
>JARRQQ010000696.1:0-2535 GCA_037381725.1 Sedimentisphaerales bacterium | reverse complement strand
GGTCGACAACAACTCGCACAGAAAAAGAGGTTCCCGGCCTGCTGTGGATAGCGCTGATAAGCCTGTCTGTAATGGTAGTTCTGAAAGTGCTCTTTGTTTTCACGGTTGGCCCGGCCATTTTGATTGATGCGGCATGGTCGGGAGCATTGCTTGTTGGGCTTTATTTGGGACATAAGTGGGCATACGTTCTTACGATCGTTTTCGTTGCAATCGGCACTGTCTCAGGCTTGTCCAAAGGTATCGGCAACGGATTGACAATTCTGCTTTTGGATTGTCTTGTTCTTGTTCCGGTGCTTATGTGCAAAGAATACTTCTTCCCTAAAATAAATAACATCAACAAGCAATGACGTCGGCTGTTACTTGCCTCTTTCATTGTTCCAGAGCAGTACCTGGAGTCGCTGGCTGAATGCGAAACCGACGAGCTTGCACATATCTGCAACCATCGTTGATTTGGCTAAGAGTTCATCCCTTGTGCCGGCCTGCGGCATTAACATCACCTTTGCAATGTCAACATGATCGATTTTGTCGAGCAGTTCCTGAATTTCCGCCAGGTCATGCACGGAATCTACAACGAATTTGAGCTGATAATTGTAATTGGAAATCAGTTCTCCGAGAACGGCAAGGTCAAATCTGGAATCTTTGTGAACTTCGGCCAATTTAACATCATCCGGCACGGAATTGCTCAATTTTGGACTGATGCTCATTAAATCACACGGCATATCCGGGACATAAGCTATGCCGGCGGTTTCGATGGTAATGTGCTTGCCGGCGCCTTTCAACCCCCCTGCCAACTGCACCAAATCCGGCTCGACCATCGGCTCACCACCGGTTATTACGACATTGCTGCAAGGCCATTTTTTTACAGCCTGGATAATCTGGTCTGTGCTGTACTGCCGCCCTGCTTCTTTCGACCAGGCGTATTTCGTATCGCACCACCGGCAGCGCAAAGGACAGCCGGCCAGACGTACAAACACACTTGGCGTGCCGGCCAGACAGCCTTCGCCTTGCAAAGAATAAAATATCTCGCTAATTCGCATCTACATCTTGCCTGCATCTGTTAGAACGATGGGGCCTTCTATCCTTTCATTCCAAAATACCTCTAAAATAACTCCTCTGAGAGCTTTGCCCCTTTTTCAGTTAGAACAACCGACAGGGCTTTTGTCTTTGGATTGCTGATATATCCTTTTTCATGCAACCTGTTCATCGCCTCCCAGTCCATGCCCTTCCAGGCCCTGGTGCCAAATTTGTCACGTGAGCTTGTCAGGTACAGAAGTGCCAGAACCATTTCATCGACTCTGCCTTTGTCGTACCTCATAGAAATCCCCTTTTGCCCTCCCTTTGTCCGGAAATGCTTGCTCCACCTCGCAGTGCCTGCACGCAATAAATCTAAATCCTGGCGCTGCCATACTCAACGGGGTCCTTCAGTCCTGCTTCTGCGAAGCCTTTGAGCCTTAGTCGGCACGAGTCGCAGCGCCCGCAGCTTCGGCCCTGCTCATCGGGATCGTAGCAACTGTGCGTCAGGGAGTATTCGACACCGACTTCCGTGCCTGTGCGGATGATCTGCGCCTTCGTCATACCAATGATCGGCGTATGGATGCGATAGACGCCCTTGTCCTCAACGGCGGCGGCGGTCGCCAGGTTGGCGGTACGTTCAAAAGCGGCGATGAACTCGGCCCGGCAATCCGGGTAGCCGCTGTAGTCGGTTGAGTTCACACCGATGAAGATGTCGAATGCCCCGAGCACCTCCGCCCAGGCGAGGGCGTAGCTCAGGAATATCGTGTTGCGGGCAGGCACGTAGGTCACTGGAATCTCGGGCGAAGCTCCCAGATCGGGACTATCCTTGGGCACGTCGATAGCCGGGTCTGTCAGGGCCGAGCCGCCGAACGCCGCCAAGTCAATGCTGATGACGCGATGTTCGACGGCGCCCAGCGAATCAGCAACTCTCTTTGCTGCCTCGATCTCGCGTTTGTGCCGCTGACCGTAGGCAAAGGTCAAGGCGTAACATCTGAGTCCTTCGCGGCGGGCCAACGCCAGTGTGGTCGCCGAATCAAGGCCCCCGCTCAGTAGAACAACCGCTCTCCTATCGGGCATCTTCTATTCTCCGTGAGATAGCAATGGGCGAGCGCGACGGGGCGCAACGAACGTTCGCGTGCGTCTGAAATAGCTCATTTGTTCTTCGGCCAGGGATACGCGTTTGAGCCGGCGACAGCTTCCACCGGACCGGCCGGCAACGTGGCGTGCCAGTGCAACAGCTTCGCCGAGAGTCTTCGCACAACATCCGGATGCTGAACGGCGAGGTTGTCCAGCTCCGTCGGGTCCGCGGGAATGTTATAGAGTTCGACCCGGCTGCCGTCGGGGTTCATCAGCAACTTCCAGTTGCCATCGCGAATGGCCAGCATCGGACTTCTATGAACCATGTCGCCGAAGATTCGGAATCGCCATTCCCACATCAGCGGCTTGGTTCGCCGTTTGGGTTCGCCCAGAATGGCTTGGGACATATCTTCCCCGTCGGGTTCCAGGTCACCTGGTAATTTG
>JARRQQ010000695.1:0-4114 GCA_037381725.1 Sedimentisphaerales bacterium | reverse complement strand
TGCGAACATCATTTGATGCCGTTCATCGGCTCGGCCCACGTGGCGTATTTGCCCTCGGGGCTGATCCTCGGGGTCAGCAAGCTGGCGCGGATTGTGGATTGTTTCGCCCGCCGGCTCCAGACCCAGGAAAGACTGGCGTATCAGATCGCCGATTTCATCATGCAGAATCTGAAGCCGCGGGGCGTGGCGGTGGTGCTCGAAGCGTCCCATAGCTGCATGACGATTCGAGGCATAAAGAAGCCCGGCTCGGTCATGGTGACATCCGCGATTCGGGGAGTCTTCAAGAGGGACCCGCGGAGCCGCAGCGAGGTCATGAGCCTGATGCACAAACGGTCCTGAAAGAGATGAGGCCGATGCACAAACTCACCAGGCACGTGCGCTTCTCGATCAATCCGTTCCTGCCCGAGCAAGAGACGGGCTTCAACTCGTTCGCCTCGGAACCGGCGGGCGAAGGACTGTCGCTGTTCCTGGAATTGTCCGCCGAGATCACCGGTTCCGTCGATCCGGCTACGGGATTCGTTGTTAACGTGATCGATATCGACAGGGCCGTTCGTAAGTACGCCGTACCGATATTCACCGAGCGAATAAGACGAGATTTTCGCCAGGCGAGGCACCTCGGTTTGACCGTCATTACCGAGTTGCTGGCGGCGGCAAGGGACCGGCTGGCCAATAAATTCGGGCCTGCCCGGCTGAGTAAGCTGAGCTTGAAGCTCAATCCGTTCAGGAAAATCGCTATTGACTCAAAGGACTTGACGATGGTTTCTTTCAGCGAGAAATTCGAGTTCGCCGCAACGCACAAGCTCTGGAATGACGATTTTTCCGAGGAGCAAAACTTCGAGGTCTTCGGTAAGTGCGCCAATCCCACGGGTCATGGTCACAACTATGTCGTCGAAGTGACAATTGAAATACCGGCCGCCACAGATGATTTTCGCGTCGGAAATTTCGAGAAAATCGTGGATGACGAGCTTATTAAACTTATCGACCACAAGAATCTGAACGCCGACCTGGATGAATTCCACAAAACCAATCCCACCGTCGAAAATATCGCCGTCTTCGCGTGGAACCGGCTTATCGGAAGGTTCGGCGAGGCTCGATTGCATTGCATCTCCATCTGGGAGACAGACAAGACCTACTGCTCGTACTACGGCTGAAGCCGCGCAAACGTCAGTCTAGCCAAACTGAGTCGCATCATAAGCATTATCGGACTTTTAATGCCGATCCCGTCTCGGGGTGGAATTGCCCGCACTCGACGCTCCAATGCTCTGTCCCGTGAAGCTGCAAAGTGGATTCACCCTCGGTCCTCGCTAAAGCTATGTTCTTTATCTGTCGATACTTAGGCTGTAGATACGTAGGGCGGGTGTGAGCACACTGATCCATCACGGTGGGGCAAGCCCCACCCTACAAAGAATCGTCCAGGTGAGAACTCCGAATATCGACACAGGGCTGCGTTCCCTTTCCGCGCAGCCGACGGGGACGGAGTCTAAGGATTTGAGATTTACGATTTAAGATTTGGGATTTATTATTTATCAGTGAATTGCCGGCCACGACGAAGCCGCAATCGAAAATCGGAAAATCGGAAATCGGAAATTGGAAATCTGCTTATGAGAGCATTGATTACGGGCGGCGCGGGTTTCATCGGGTCCCACTTGGCCGAACGGCTGCTCAAAGAAGGGCACCACGTGTCCGTGATTGATAACCTCAGCACCGGAAGCCTGAAAAATATCGAGCATCTCAAGGGGCATCGCGATTTCACCTTTGTCACCGGTGACATTCGCTGCACCGAGCTGATGACGGTTCTGATCGAGTCCAGCGATGTCATCTTTCATTTAGCTGCAGCCGTGGGCGTCAGACTGATCGCTGAGGACCCGGTGCGCACCATAGAGACCAATATCGGCGGCACCGAGATCGTGCTGGACATCGCCAACAAGTTCGGCAAAAGGATCCTCATCGCTTCGAGCAGCGAAGTTTACGGCAAAAGCGAGGCGGTTCCCTTCCGCGAGGAGGACGACCTCGTGCTCGGTAGTACCGGCCTGTCGCGCTGGGCGTATGCATGCAGCAAGGCGATCGATGAATTTCTGGGCCTGGCCTACCATCGGCAATACGGGCTCGGCGTAGTCATCTGCAGGTTCTTTAATACCATCGGACCAAGACAAACGGGGCAATACGGCATGGTCGTGCCTCGCTTCATTCAGATGGCGTTGGCGGACGAGCCTGTTCTGATATATGGAACGGGTAAGCAAACGCGATGCTTCTGCTACGTCGCCGACCTCGTCGAGGCAGTCATCGGCCTGATGAACAGTGAGCAGGCGGCGGGCCGAATGTACAACATCGGAACGAGCGAGGAGATTGCCATCGAGGACCTCGCAGATAAAATCGTCGAAATGACGGGCAGCAAGAGCAAGAAGCAATTCGTGCCCTACGAGGTCGCCTACGGAAGGCCCATCGAGGACATGATGCGGCGTGTCCCGAGCACGGAGCGAATCCGAGAAACCATCGGCTGGGAACCTGAAACAAGGCTCGACGAAGCCCTGCAAGCCATTGTCGAGAGCATCAAGCAGAATCGCCCTTAGAAGGGTTGATTCCATGCATTCGTGACATCTACAAAATTGAAACTCACTCAGCGTTACATAGCTATTTTTTGCGCTGCCCTTGCGCTTTACGTCATCAGTTGCGCGCCCGGCACCTTATGGCAGGATAGCGGGCTGATTCAATATCGCATCTGGCATAACGACATTGAAGGGTTCTTCGGCCTGGCGGTCTCGCATCCGCTCTTCTACCTCGTGGCCATCGCTGCGAAATACGTTCCGCTCGGCGCGTTCGCCCGCAGGGCGAATCTGGTCTCGTCCATCGCCGGGGCGGTGGCGGTTGCCAATATGTTCTTACTCGTGCGTCTCTGGTTAGGCAGGGACTTTCCGGCGGTCATTGCAGCGATCACGTTGGCCGTCTCGCACACATTTTGGCGCCACGCAAGTATCATCGAGACGTATACACTCTGGGCAGCCCTGTTCCTGGCCGAATTGATCGTGCTGCTGCAATACGTCAGAACCAACCGGGTGCGCTACCTGTATTGGCTGGGCCTGCTGAACGGCCTCGCCATTGCGGTTCACATGCTCGCATCAATAGCGTTCGTTTGTTACGCCGTATTCATCGTGTTCCTTCTGGCTCGGAAGAAGATCCGCGCAAAAGACCTCGCGATCATCCTGCTCCTGTGGATGGTCGGTGCGCTGCCCTATGAGTTTCTCATCATCAAAAGCATGATACAGACCAGCGACATTGCGGGCACGTTAGCCTCGGCGGCCTTCGGCACGCGCTGGCGAGGAGCCGTCCTTAACGTCTCGATGTCAACAGCGATTGTAAAAGAGAACTTAGGCTATATCCTGTTCAACTTTCCGACGCCGAATTTTTTGCTGGCCTTGGCAGGCGGTTTTGCTTTGATCAAGATGTCACCAAGCCGGAGCTTTAGAAACGTTCTACTGGCCTTAATTGCGCTGTTCTTTATCTTCGCCTTCAGATACCCGGTGCCGGACCGGTATGCGTTCTTCATCCCATTCTACGTCACGGTCTCGATCCTCATAGGTCTCGGAACGCATCTCGTACTGGATCGAACGAATTACAAAGCCCTTGCGTTTCTGCTTCTTCTTTTCAGTCTGCTGCCCGTCGCCGTCTGTGCGGCAGCGCCAAAGATCGCCAAGAGGATGCACCTTGGTATCAGCTCAAGGAATGACGTTCCTCACCGTGAGGATGACATTTATTTCCTACAGCCCTGGAAGACAGGATACAGGGGAGCGGAACGCTTCGCTGATGAAGCGTTGGGCTCTGTGGCGGATAATGCTCTCATCTATGCCGACGTGACAACCGTTGCCCCGCTCTTGCTGGCTCAGCAAATCGAGGGAAAGCGACCCGACGTCACGATTATATCCGGCACCGTGAACAGTGAAGACGCTCCGCCGTTTAATGCGGAAACGATTGACAGATCGCTGGAGACCAGACCCATATACGTTGTCTCGCGGAAGCCGGGGTACTGCCCCGCATTTGTGCTTGAAAACTACGACCTGGTTCAATCCGGCATTTTGTGGAGAGTAGTCGGGAAAAACAAACAGAAACTATGAACGCG
>JARRQQ010000694.1:0-2551 GCA_037381725.1 Sedimentisphaerales bacterium | reverse complement strand
CTCATACTCCGTTTGAACCTAAGCGTTCACGGCTGACTTGGGCGTCGGCTAAACACATGTCGTTTGTGCATAACAGCATCCCTTCCTGGCCGGTATGCGTTCAGGGGTATCTTCACAGCACTAGCCGACGAACCATACATCAAGTACGCAGTGACCTACACGAACACTTATTTATAATATATATATGTCACACCTCAAGAGATAACTCCGGTCGTGGGACGGCGGCGTGTGCGTGAGCACGCGTCAACCCAATGCTCTTTTCTGCCACCCGGCCTATGTGAGTCTGCTGTCCTGTGGCTGCCTGGCTTACTCGTTCCCGCTCGTTTTTGTCAAACCGCTTTCGGGCCGCTGCGCGTGTTGTGTCTACACGTCTCTGGACGGCAAGAGCATGGGCATCCCGAAACTCCAGTTCTCTGCGCTCACAGACTGCGGCAGCTTATTCTCTTCTGTATGCATGCCAGGGGGCAGCGGCGCAGTCCTTGACACGTGTCCCGCCGGAGTGTATCGTTCGTGGCATCGTTTCAGTTTAACCGATTCTGCGGTATCTCTTTAGTGAGGTGATTATGAGATCGTTGAAAGTAGTCCTGGCTGTCTGGCTGGTTTGTTTGTCGGCGGCCCCTCTGACGTGGGCGCAGGGTGATTTCTACCTGAAGGACGGAGATCGCGTCGTCTTCTACGGCGACAGCATCACGGAGCAGCGGCTCTATACCACGTACACCGAGACCTACGTGGTGACCCGCTATCCTCAACTGAACGTCTATTTCGTCCACTCGGGCGTGGGTGGCGACCGCGTCACGGGCGGCTGGGCCGGACCCATAGACCTGCGGCTAGACCGCGACGTGTTTCCCTACAAACCCACGGTTATGACAATCATGCTCGGTATGAACGATGGCAGCTACCGGGCCTTCGACGAAAAGATCTTCGACGTTTACAAAACCGGCTATGAGCACATTCTGGCCAGCGTCAAAGCAACACTTCCCGGCATCCGGCTGATACTAATCGAGCCGTCGCCCTACGACGACGTCACTCGGGCCGCCCGTTTTCCCGGAGGCTATAACGCCGTGATGGTGCGATACGGGCAATTCGTCAAGGAACTGGCCCGAGAGCAGGGCTGTGACTTGGCCGACCTGAGCACATCTATCGTGGTGGCCTTGGAGAAGGCCGAAGCCGCAGACCCTAAAACGGCCCAGAAGATCATCCCGGACCGCGTCCACCCCGGCCCCAGCGGCCACCTGCTGATGGCCGAAGCCTTGTTGAAGGCGTGGAACGCCCCGGCGACAGTCACCGCCGTGCAGATCGACGCCATTGCCGTCAGAGCGGTGCGAGCGGACAACACGGAGGTTTCGGGTCTCAAGGCATCCGACGGCTTGACCTGGACTCAGACTGATAAGGCGCTTCCCATGCCCGTGAACATGGAAGACCCCGTGGTGAAGTTGGCGATGCAAAGCTCCGATTTCTTTAGGGCGGTGGATTGGCAGCCTCTCAAAGTAACCGGCCTCAAAGACGGGCAGTACCTGCTCAAGATCGACGGGCAGGAAGTGGGGATTTTTACTCGCGAGCAGTTGGCCGAGGGGCTGAACCTGGCGGAGCTGCCCACGCCCATGCTCAAGCAGTCTGAGGTCGTGCACAATTTCACGGTGAAGCACAACAACGTCCACGCCGCTCGCTGGCGCGAGTTGCAGGTGGCCTTGGGACAGCAGCCGTTGCCGCACAAGGCGGAGGCGATAGAGGCATTGGACAAAGTGGAGGCCGATCTGGTGGCTATGCAACGGCAGGCCGCCCAACCCAGGGCTTACCATTATGAGTTGCTTCCGCAGAAGTAGAAGCGGCTTGAACCGAAGCGAGGCTGCATCGTATCCGGCGGGCTCATCTCGATCGCGAGGTTAGATTGCCCTTGTCGGCGGTTGTCGGACTATATCGCAGTTCGTTGGAGGGCTGCCTGATGGTGGACTCTGGCAAAATTGCGAAGATGTTGGTACGATAGCCGATTATGGCCGACAAGATGATGATCCAGTCTCTCATTTTGCTGACGGCGCTTGCCGCAAACGCCGCTGACCGTTCCGATACCCAGGCGACTCTGGAGGCTTTCAAGGAGCCTCCGCGAGCGTGCTCACAGGTTCCATTCTGGTTCTGGAACGGTCCGCTTGATCCCAACCAACTCCGGGCACAACTGAAAGAGATGCGCGACAAAGGCATCTACGCGGCTATGCCACATCCCCGATTTGGAATGGACCGGCGTCAGTATCTCGAAGAGCCTTTCTGGCACGCGATGGGCGCGGCCATCGAGCAGGCCCATAAGCTCGGCATGCGGATATGGCTTTACGACGAATACAACTGGCCTAGCGGGGGCGCCGGAGGGCGAGTTACCGATAGGCATCCCGAATATTATCCGCGCGGACTGGATTACCTGGTGAAAAGCTTTGGCAACCAGCCGGGGACGGTCTCAATCGCAAGGCCCGAGCCGACCGAAGCGAAGATGGAATGTTTCGAGAAGATCGTCCGAGGATTCATCAAGCCAGAGCGCGACCCGGTCGCTTCGTACAGACCGTGG
>JARRQQ010000693.1:0-4226 GCA_037381725.1 Sedimentisphaerales bacterium | reverse complement strand
AATTAGAACTCAATATCCTTAGTGACGACAAAGACGAGGCCCGGGCATCCCTCCGTGTGATGCGAGATCGATTCCTGCACGATCAGGAAAGGATTAATGAACTAATTGAAGGCAAAGTGAAGATACCACGAAACGTGCGAAGCGTCAATCTCAAGAAGGGCAACCCTCCTTCACGCATGTCTTTAGTCCAGGGGCCGGCCCTTCCATCCGACGTCCATAGTTGGACCTTGGAAACCATTGCCCACCGAGGTCCCGTATACCAATTGGCGGGCAGTCCGGACGGACGTCGTTTTGTTTCCATGAGTGCGGATGAAACGTTTCGAGTTTGGGATACCGACACAGGACGGTTGGAATCCATCTTCGTTCCGGGGCCGCTTTTGGAAGATGCGGTCTGGTCATCGGACGGTCAATCCCTGACCGTGGCCCAATATCATCCCCGCAATACGGATATCTCCATCTGGGATACACAAATGAAGGAACTCACGCGCACGGAGTCCTTGGGAGTAGTGGGTACGGATTTTATGAAGATTTCCCCTCAGGCGAAATTCGTCGCCATACATCTGGCCGATGTGAATAGCATGCAAATTTGGGACCTAACTCACCGGCAAATACACCACACCCTTAGCGGTCAGGACAAGCCACGAGCGTTCGATTGGTCGCCAAATGATCGATATTATTCAATTTTGAAGCCTACTGGTACTCTAACCGTCTGGGATGTTTCTGACAATAGCCGGGTCTATGCGACCGGCGATCCGAACCAACCTGTGACGGCCATGGCCTGGATTCCGCAAGGAGATCAGCTAAGCTTCGCGTGCAATGGACATATTGATATAGTGAACATGCCAACAGGCTCCATCGCGGAATCGATTCAACTTCCCCCTAGCAGGCCGGTTGATGATTTCGCTTGGTCACAAACGGGGAGGAGATTTTCTTTCATATCCGAGAAACACGTTTCATTCATGGGCCGTGCAAGGGGCGTCCTTCAAACTCTGCACCTTCCCTATATCACAGCACAAACCTGGGTGGGAGATTATCTGGTCCTGAGCGATTCACAGGGAAGTCTCTTCTGTGTGGATCCTTCATCCTGTAAAATCATCCAACGTTGGATATCAAATTGGTGTGGGCCCGCACGCCAAGTGCGTATTTCTCCTTCTGAAAACCGGGTCGCTCTACTGTCAGCGAATGGCATGATTTCTCTTTGGGATATGTACACTTGGGAACCGATCTACAGCAAGGGCGCAGAAAGTGTAAATTCGGATGATCTCCAGAATGCTGTACTGCTGTGGTCGCCAACGGGTGATGAGTTGGTGTGCAATGATCCCTCCGGCAGTACTCTGATATTTCGGGATAGCTATAGCCTGCAAACATTACGGAAGCTTCCGATTCCGGAGACTCGCGTGACCTGTGGCGCACGTTCGGAGAAGGGATTGCTGGCCGTGGGTACGGAAAAAGGTGACTTGTATGTCTCCCGGTGGTCGCAAACCAAATTTGTGTCTCATCTGCAAGGTCATCAGGGTCCGGTCAATGCCGTCGTGTGGATACCATCCGATCAGTTGCTCGTCTCCGCCGGACAGGACCGAACAATTCGATTTTGGGATGTACTCACAGGTCAGTGTACAAGAATGATCACCGACCATGGGGCGCCCATATCCGATTTGGCGTTGAGTCCCGACCAAAAGACCTTGGCTTCCATTGATCTTAATCGACAGGTCCTGCTGTGGGACGCATCTTCCGGAACCCAGATTCAACGCTTGAGCGATGATATGATCGACCGACCCCAATGGAAGGGCGAGTTGACGGTGACCGCCTGGTCTCCGGACGGGACTATGCTGGCTGTGGCTGAACAAAGAGGCGGGATTCAAATCTGGAAACCTCAGGAAAAAATCGTATTGCGGCGACGAAACACGGGCGGACAGTGCATCCACAGTATCGCTTGGTCTCCGGATAATCGTTACCTCCTCGCGGGGACGACCGATGGAACAACACGCATTTGGGATGTGCTCAATGACCTGCGCAGACACGTGTTATTACTCCCTTTATCCGGTACGGCCGGACCAGGTATTGCCGTTGCGGACGAAGGGGATTATCGAGGTCCTCCGGGCATCCAACAATATTTGCGTTATGTCGTCGATTCCAGGCGCGGCCATCAAACTTTATATGCCAACGAATTCTACAACACCCGGGGCTGGGTCAACGAACCCTGGCAAGTGGGCTTGTTCCAACCTAGCAAAGAGGAGATCAAGCGACTTTATGTTCGGGCGGGTGCTCAGGTGCCATGCGATGGCCGAACTTGGGAGACCGCTTTCTCTGATCTACAAGATGCCTTAAGTCGGGCCACAGATGGAACCGAGATATGGGTAGCTCAAGGGACTTACCGACCCGATCGCGGTACGGGCTCGCGTCTGGCCAGCTTTGTTATTCGTGACGGTATCCGGGTGTATGGCGGGTTTCGTGGCGATGAAACAACAGCTTTCACGTGGTGATTGTCGAACATCCACGGAAGAAGAAGGGAGTGCCACAAGGCGTTCTCCTGGACGGGTTCATCATAAGAGGGGGAAATGCTAACGAACCAAGAGAAGATACTCAAGAGCAAAGGCATAATCGCGATGGTGGAGGTGTATTGGTCGAAGGTGACCGGGTCACCGTACAGAATTGCATCTTCGAATATAATGCGGCGTTTCGTACCGGTGGAGGTCTTGTACTTGCGGGCGACGAGAACATAGTGAAAGACTGTCGCTTCACTAACAATATATCCCAAAGAAATGGAGGTGGCTTGACTCTATTGGCCAATGGAAGCAAGGTATCATGTTGTGTATTTGAAAGGAATCACGCGGCGTTTGGTGGAGGGCTTGATTTGGGTGGTCATGCCTCGCTTGCCGTTGACTGTCGGTTTATCATGAACCAGGCAGAAAATGGCGGTGCGGTTTTTGGGGGGCAGGATGACTCTGTTTCCCTGCTGTTTTGTACCTTCTACAACAATAGGGCCGCACGTTGTGGTGGTGCCTGGTATCAGCAATATACGCGAGCGATGAACGCACAGAATTGCTTGTTCGTCAAGAACACGGCGGATGAATCAGGCGGTGCCATTCACAATCACGGATACCGCGGCCGCGCTCATTTAGAAGGATGTGGTTTTATCGGCAATTCTGCAAAATACACTGGAGGGGCGCTCTCGTATAAGGATGGCATAATCAATGCAGTAAATTGCAGTTTCGTGGATAATGGGATTAGCGGGGATCCCCGTGATCAAGCTATTGTCGGGGGGATTCATCAAGAAGTCAGAGATCCTAATACCGAATCTGACACTGCACTGATTCTCTCAAACTGCATTCTTTGGGGGAATACGGATCATCGTCATCACGGGGAGCAGGCCCAATTGCAGGCACTCAATACACAGATCAACAACTGCTGCATACAAGGCTGGACCGGCCGACTTGGAGGTAGCGAGAATCATGGGGATGATCCCATGTTTATTGACTTGCCCGGTCCAGATGGTATTCTAGGCACACCGGATGATGACTTGCGTCTGAGTCCGGAGTCCCCGTGCATCGATCGTGGCGACATAAAATTCCTGGGCCCGGATGTTGTAGACATGGATCAGGATAAGGATGTGACCGAACCGATCCCTTTCGATCTCGGTAAGAAGCCGCGCATCCTGAACGGTAATGTGGATGTCGGTGCGCATGAGAGCGGCTGAGCCAGCTTTTCACACGTCCTATTCTTATCGGGTCTTCGCATTGCAGTATTGTTGAGCTTCCTTGTAGAGCTTTGAAAGGCGCGGCGGAATCCAGTCGTAGCCGCTTAGTTTTTCAAATGATAGGGCCAGTTCTGCGTGGTCATATTGAGAGATCTTTACGTTGTGATAAACGAGCGCATTGGCGATGGCGGCAAAGTAAAAAGCAAGGGCAATTTCACGTTCGATGTCATCCTTTGCCGAAGTTCCAAGTTCTTTGGCAAAATCCTTTACTCTTCGGATCAGAGCAATCTTTGTCTTGGGGTTCTGTAACAGATCTCCCATCAACTTTCCTGAGACGGACTGTAATTCTTCCGATAGAGAACGTAGAACGACCGGCAGTGTCCTGACGAGTGCCGGATCCGTGGGCAGTTTCGATGCCAGCAAATCAAGCAAAAGGTCTGCCCTCTTCCTCTCTGTCGTTTGATCTATCGTCTCGTGACTTGAATCAAGACCGAGCCTTAGTAAGCGCGTGCTCTGCTCAACGTTCAGC
>JARRQQ010000692.1:0-3177 GCA_037381725.1 Sedimentisphaerales bacterium | reverse complement strand
CGTGGACTCCGAAGGGCAAGTACGCGGAATGGTATCAATACTGTCTTCAGGAAAAGTCGTTCCAGGGCAAGGTGTACGATTTCCACGTCAGGACGTATGGCAAGGATTTCGAATTCAAAGATTTTGCCCCCATGTTCAAGGCCGAGTTGTGGGATCCGGATGAATGGGCCGACTTGTTTGAGAAGGCCGGGGCGAAGTACATTGTATTCACCACCAAGCATCACTCCGGGTATACACTGTGGCCCAGCCGGGAGGCAGAGCGAGCCTACGGCGAGGACTATAATCCTATAAAGGTAGGTCCCAGGCGAGATATTGTGGGGGATCTTGCCACAGCCGTGCGAAAGAAGAGCATCAGGGTTGGGCTCTATTACTCTTTGTATGAATGGTACCATCCTTTGTGGCGGAGTGACAAGCAACGTTTTGTCGAGGAACACTTGTTCCCACAGTTCAAAGACCTCGTCGCGCGCTATCGCCCGGATATCATCTGGTCTGACGGTGAGTGGGAGATGGGCTGGGAGAAATGGAGAAGTCCCGAACTACTGGCTTGGCTGTTCAACAATGCGCCGAATGAGAAGGACCTCGTCATCAACGACCGCTGGGGTAAGGGAACTCGGCACAAACACGGCGGATTCTATACGACCGAGTACGGCTCCGGTATGGATGACGACTCGCATCCCTGGGAAGAGAACCGCGGCATGGGTTTCTCTTACGGCTATAATCGCGCCGAAGGTCTGGGAGACTATCGTTCGGCTCAGGAATTGACCCTGATGCTGATCGACGTGGTAAGCCGCGGAGGGAATCTCTGTCTCGATATCGGTCCGAGAGCCGATGGCACGATTCCCGTGATTATGCAGGAACGCCTGCGCCAGATCGGAGCGTGGCTCGAGATAAATGGAGAGGCCATCTACGGCACACGCATGTGGAAGCAGCCTTGCCAGTGGAGTGTCGGCAACGTTCCAAAGACCGAAAGAAGAGAATACATGTCCAAATTCAACATCCTGGAACAAACGGTTGCTCCCCCTGAAGGACAGGCCTTTAAGGAAGTGCTGTTCACCTACAAAAATGGAAATCTGTATGCCATAACACCCAGGTGGCCCGATGGAGAGCTGAGGCTAAAGGGTGTTGTGCCGGATCGTAACATGGTCGTAACTCTCTTGGAAACGGGAGAGGAACTGGCTTGGCAGAAGGATGGCAATACTGTGGTTATAACTGTTCCCGGGTTCCATCCGAACAGGATGAAGAGTCAATATGCGTCTGTCTTTCGACTAAGCGATATAGAACCAACCGACAAATGACCAGTCACAATGGAATGTTTCTTCCGTGTCGCTCCACCACCGGGTATTTCACGGGATTGTTGTGGCCAGCGTATAGAGAACGTTGTATACTGTGTGGTTGTATAGGTAGGAAATGTCAGACTAATCACGTTGGTGTTCGGAACCGATATGATTCAATACAACTATCCACACTGACCCAATGAAAGGATCAACACGTGGCAAATCAGAAAAACAAGCCAGTGAAGAACCGGAACACGTTTCATGGCCGGAGAGCATTTCTGAAAGGAACGGTCGCATCGGTAGCACTACCCTACTTGATCTCGCCGTCCGCAATGGGAAAAGACGGCAACACCGCACCAAGCAACCGGATCGTGATGGCCGGCATCGGCATCGGCAACATGGGCCGGGGCGACCAGGGCAACTTCCTGGGCCGCGGCGATGTACAGTACGTCGCCATGTGCGACGTAAAAAGAGACGTCCGCGAGTGGTCGAAGAACCGCATCGACGAGAAATACGGCAACAACGACTGCAAAGCGTACAACGACTTCCGCGAAGTCATGGCACGCAATGATATCGATGCCGTGCATTGCGCCACGCCGGATCATTGGCACGCGATCGTCGTGATCGAGGCCTGCCGCAGCGGAAAGGACGTTTACTGCCAGAAGCCCGAGACCAGGACGCTCCGAGAGGGCAGGCTGATGATCAACGCCGCCCGGCGATACAGCCGGGTCGTGTCCGGCGGCAGCCAGCGTGTGCTCGAGGATTACCGAGACACGGTCAACGCTTGCTGGAGTGGGAACAAAGGTATCATCAAGTCGATCAACGTTAACGTTGGCCCGCTTCCGAGGGACTGCAATAAGAAAGGGGAACCAGTTCCCGACGGCTTCGACTGGAACAGGTGGCTTGGTCCCGCCCCCTGGGCGCCGTACCATCCCCATCGGTGCAGCGGCAGCTATAACATCGATGGCACAAGCTGGCGGTCGTTCAAGGACTACTCCGGCGGCGGCATGACCGACTGGGGCGCCCACCATTTCGGGGCCGAGGCAACCTGGAAGTAGAAGGCACGAATGAGCAAGGCCCCTCGAAGCCGGTTCCCGGCTACGCCGGGACCGGCGGTATCTACGGTGACTTCATCGATTGCGTCAAGACGCGCAGGAGGCCGTTCCGCGACATCGAGTTCGCGGTCCACACAGCAGTGGTATGCCACCTGTTTCTGGCGACCTATGAACTGGAACGGTCGCTGAAATGGGACACGGTGAAGCAGCAGTTCGTTGACGACGACGAAGCCAACCGTCTTGTTGACTATGCAAGAAGAGAGCCCTGGGTCATCTAAGACAGCGATGGTTGCAACAAGGAGACTTGATTATGACGAATAAAGAAACGTTTACAGTGACACTGGCGACCGGTGCGGCCACCGCAGCGGCTGCCCAGATGAATACGCCGGCAGTCGACAAAGCATTTGAAACACTCAAGACCTATGACTGGGGTGATGATCCGGAGACCTTGAAGCCGATCGATCAGGCGATCATCGCCACGCACGGCGACGCCGCTGCACGTAGAGCGCTGGAGAAACGCCTGGTGGATGCACTCACCGGCGGCATCTCACGATCCGCCCAGGATCACGTATGTCGCAGGCTGAGGATTGTTGGCACGTCCCAGTCTATCGAGGCGCTCGCGTCCCTTTTGCCGGTCGAGAACACCTCGCACATTGCGCGCTACGCTCTGGAGCGCATTCCGGACGAAAAGGCGGTCGAAGCGATGCGGGAGGCATTACCGAAGGTCAGCAGCAAGCTCAAACCGGGCATTATCGGCTCGCTGGGTAAACGTCGCGATCGGAAGAGCATCACGGCCATCTCGAAGCATCTCGGCGATTCCGATTCCCAGGTCGCCAAGGCCGCGGCCG
>JARRQQ010000691.1:0-2572 GCA_037381725.1 Sedimentisphaerales bacterium | reverse complement strand
GTCCCGTCTGGGGCGATGAGGTACACGTCTAGGTCGGCATCATACGGATGGGTAATACTGATTTTCACGTTCAAATCGCTGATGGCGCCGGAGTCTGAGATGGTCAGGACGGACGTTTCGGTTCCGCGGCCGGGGATGTCTTTAGGGGCGTCGTCTGAGAAATATTCTTTTTCCCGTGCGGCCAGGATATCCCATGAGCCGGACTGCGCCTGTGCCAAGACGGGAAGGACCAGACACACCAGAACCAGAATTGCCGTCGCGCAAACAAGCAGGCGGCTCGACGTGGTCACACCTCCCGGCGGCCTCGCGCCGAAGCCTGAGACGACCCCGCCGAGTTCTCGTGCATCGTGGGTTCGCGCTGGAGACAATGGACTCTTGCTTTTCATCTTACTCCTCCTCAAAAGAAAGACTATTGACATGATGGCGCGCCGGGCGCATAATGGTGACAACTCATCCAGGCACAACGTGAACTCGTCCAGCGTAAAGTGTAAACATCCTTCCCTCTTTCATTAGCGCGTTCGTCCGGCAAAAAGCCACTCCATTTATTATACATTTTTGGGAAAAAGTCAAGAAAAATCACAAAAGAGACCTGTTTCGCGCGTCTTCCGTCCCCACACACGCGGCGACCGGGGGGCCGAGAATAGTATTGCCGTTTCTGCAAAATGTTGTTAACAAGGACGCCTATGCCGGGTCAGGACAGACCATATCGTGTCTTTCTTAGCGCCGCCGAGCCGAGCGCAGACGGCCACTGCGCGAGTCTGATCGCCGCTCTACGCCAAGAGGATTACGCCTTCGAGTTCGTGGGGGTCGGCGGCCCGAAAATGGCGCAGGCCGGCTGCGAGCTGCTGGACAGCACGGTGGATCGCGCCGCCATGATCTACAAAGCCTTCACCCAGGTCGCCAGCTACTATCGCCTTATCCGGCGTATCAATCATTTCATAAGGACGGGCAACCTCGATCTCGTTATCGTCTGCGATTCGCCGTCGTTCAATTTTCACGTGGCGAAGGCCGCGAAGAAAGTCGGTGTGAAAACGCTCTTCTACGTCGCGCCCCAGCTTTGGGCTTGGGGCGGCTGGCGCATCGGCAAGCTCCGCAAACGGTGCGATAAGCTCTGCTGCCTATTACCCTTCGAAGAAGACTGGTTTACGAGCAGAGGCGTGGAGGCCGTCTTTGTGGGCAATCCTCTCTTAGACAAGCTGCAGGTCGACCCGGCTCGCCATGAGAAATACGCAAACTTCGACGCGAAGAATGCACGGTTCGCCATCATGCCGGGCTCGCGTCGGGCGGAGATCGATTCGCTCTGGCGTCCTATGCAGCAAATAGCGATGCGAATCAAAGACAAGTACCCGGCGGCGAGCTTCACCGCCGTGGCGGTGGATTCGAGGCGGGAACAGATACTCCGGGCGGCCCAAATTCCTGGTTTCGAATGTCAGTACAGCGTCGATTCCGTCTACAAAACGGCCGGTACGGCTGATTTCTCCATCGTCGCCAGCGGCAGCGCTACCCTTGAGATCGCGGCGGCCGGCTGCCCGATGGTCATCATGTACCAGTCCAGCAAGATCCTGTGGCACGTGTTCGGTCGCCGGCTCGTCAAAACGAAATACCTGTCTTTGGTTAACATCCTGAGCGGAAAGGAGTTAGTGCCCGAATTCATGCCCTATTTCAGTTCGATAGATCCCATTGCGGGGAGCATCGAGCGGATCATCGCAAGTAACGGCACGCTCACTGAGCTCAGCCGTGAGCTTACAGAACTCACCACACCTTTGGCTCAGAAGAAAGCCCGCGACGAGGTGGCAAAGATCGCCGTCGAAATGCTGCGACACAGGGAGCGTTCCTGTGCGTGAAAATTCTGATGCTGGAAGAATAGACCTCATCGCGACGGCCTCCTGCCTTGGCTCCCTGACCTTCTGGTCGTTGGGGCCGATCTTCATAAAATACCTGACCGGGTCTTTGGACTCGTGGACGCAAAATCTGCTGCGCTACTCGGTCGCGGCCCTGTTTTGGCTACCTTTTCTTCTTCTTTCGATCAAGGCAAAGCGGCTCGACGCAAGAGTCTGGCGAAGGGCGATTGTGCCCGGCGCCGCCAATGTGATTATGCAAAGCCTGTGGGCGGCGGCGTTCTACTACGTCGGCCCGGCCTTCATGGTCTTGCTGACCAAAACGAACATCTTCTGGGTAGCGGCCTTTTCCTTCGTTCTCTTTCCGGAAGAGAGACCGTTGGTCCGGAGCAGCCGCTTCCGGCTGGGACTGGTTCTATCGGCCGTCGGATTGATCGGCGTGATGTACTACAAAGTGGATCTCGCCGAGGCCGGGACCATCAAAGGCATCATTATCGCCCTATTTGCGGCTTTCACGTGGGGGGTCTATACGGTCTCAGCGAAGATCGCCTTCCGGGATATCGACTCTCGCCAGGGCTTCTCGGTAATCAGCCTCTACACGGTTGCGGGGCTTGCATTGTTTGCCCTTCCTTTCGGCCACCTGAATGCCGCCGTACGATTGGGTGCGTGGCAATGGGCTTGCATTGTGATTTCCGGCGTAACGGCCATCGCACTGGCGCATACGATGTACTACG
>JARRQQ010000690.1:0-2598 GCA_037381725.1 Sedimentisphaerales bacterium | reverse complement strand
CAGGGTGGGCAGCCACCCAAATGCGAGGCCAGCGGCGTTCGAAACTCGGCGTACTCGTCGTCGGCCGGGTCGATTCCGTAGGGCAAAGCGTAGTCGTAGACGTCGCTCGGCGAGACGGCATGGCAGGGAATCGTGCGATTACCGGTCCCGCCGCCCGGCAGGCTTTCGCGAAGCTCCTCGCGGCGTCGTGACAACTGCTCCCGGCAGGCGGGGCAGGTAGACAAGTGCCTGAGAACAGCCGCACTAGTCTGGTCGAAGACCATGGAGGCGACAGCCGGGATGGCCTTCCGCGCCTCGGCGCAGGTCACGCCGTTCGTGGGCCGCTTTTCAGCCACAAGCTGGCCCAGGCGGCACAACTGCTTGTGCGTGAGATGCAGACTCTCCAGGGTGTGCAGATCGGTCCGGCAGCTTCGACATTCATCGACATGCTTGGTTATGGGCGTCGGTATCAACAGTTGAAGGACTGGATCGGCCAGGCTGGCGAGGAACGGCTTGACAGTTCCGCACGTGACCGGCTCACCCACGTACGCAAAGTGGAACTTCAAGAGGCACGTGATGGCTGCGTTCCGCCGGCTCTGCTGATCTTCGAGCTTCTCGTCCAGGTTGGCAAAAATCGCCTCGAGCCGCCTGATTTCCGCCTGGCAATCCGGACAGGTCGCGATGTGTTTAAGCGTACTCTCGGGAATGCCTTCCTTGCCTTCCTCACTCAGAAAATCATAGTAGTACAGCCGGGCACTCATACAGTTGGAATAAGGATTTTGAGAGATCATTTGAAAACACCACCATTCTTAAGCACCAACCGGCGTATCCTTTTCATCGCTACGGAAAGATAGCGAGAGACCGTCCTCTTTGTCAAGCGCAACTTGTCGGCGGTAGCCCCCGTGCTCAGGCCGTCGCCGTACCGGCTCATCAGAACCGTTGCTTCGCTCCTGGGCAGGCGCTTTTCGATCAACTGCAACATTCTTTGCGCTTCTTCCGCCTGGATGGCCCGATCCTGCGGATCCACTTGCATGAAACGGGATCTGTGAACATAAGCGTACTTCTGCGCATTGCTTTGACGATTCCTGGCGCGGCGTAAGAAGTCAATAGCGTCGTTCGTAACCGCCCGGTAGAGATATCCTCTGACGTCCTGAACGTACTCGGGGACGGGCTTACGGACGAGTGCAACGAAGAAATCTTGAAAGATGTCGTTCGCCCTTGACGGATCGTCGACGTTAAAACGAATTACAGCAAGGATCTCGTCGCCGTACTTGCCAAAGAGCTCCGCAGCCAATCCCACTCTTTCACGGACCTGAGTCCTGTCGCTTTCTCTGGGAATGCTGTCGTACGCCTCAGACATTCCGTTCCGTTCCTAAAAGCCGCGCTGGTGCAGCTCACCATCTGCCGGGTCAATTTCGCTTCATCCTGAACGATACTGTTTCTTACGCGACGTATATGTTACCTGAGGGTGGACGGTAAGTCAAGCATCAAACGACAAAAACTTGCGGTTCATTCCGGCCGGCTCAACAGGGATGAGGCTGCCGCCTAACCGTCGGAGAACAACAGGCGGCAGCCCCGTATCGTCATGGGCGGACTACAGGGGTTTTTCCCTGGGCCTTCTAGTTTGCTTTCGAGGACACGACGTTGGACCATTCGCTTTCGCGGGCCGCATCCGTGTAAGTGATCGACCAGTCATGCAGTACGGGTGTGACGGCCTGGTCGCTGGTCGAGAGATTCGCCCGCAGCCGGATTGTCCTTTCCGCAAGATCCCCAACGTTGGTACCGCTGGGAATATCCGCATAGCCTGGGATCGGGTCCGGACCATCAGCCGGCAATATGTCAAGCGTCAGCTCAGTGCCGTCGAGTATCGTGGAGCTGAGTGACACGACGCCCCAGGTATCATCCTCGCCGATGCTGATTCGGGTCGAAATGACTTGGCCGGAGGGCGCATAACCGCTCGACGCATAGGTTCGCAGGTTGTCCCACAATATTCCGGCGTCAAAGCGTCCCGTGTCGGCGACTTGGACCACGAGAGCCAAGTCTTGCACGCCCTTGAAGGCAGACACGTCTATCGTCTCATCATAATGCGCGTCTATGAAGTTCGGGGACGTGGATGCATTCGTTCCGTCGGTCACCCAACCCAGCGTATCTCCGACAAAAACTCCCGCTATCAGGTGATTCGCAAAGCCGAAGCTCGCATAGTCGAATACGAGGGTATCGACGCCCGTCCAGTCCACGGGCTGAAACAGAACCGCCATATCTTCCGTATGGTAATATGCGTCAGCGAAGAATATCATGCATCCCGCCCAATCGCCTTCGGAGGCCCACAACAGATCTTTGTGGACTCCACCGACGAGGATATCGAGCGTCGTCCAGTCCGCGTACCATCCGCCGTCCGACTCGAAGCTGGGATTGATGATGACATCAAGCTCGGAATCGCCGCCACCGCCTGCGAGCGTAACGTCGCCGTCGCTCGTAGCCCGCGTATCAGTTAGCACGTCTTTCTCGAAGCTTGGCTGGTCGGTCTGGAACCACGACTCGAGTGGTCGGGCTTTGGCCCGGTACCAGTACTGTCCGGTCTCGCTCAGCCCAGTGAACTTGGGGCTCGTATTCATGATC
>JARRQQ010000689.1:0-2605 GCA_037381725.1 Sedimentisphaerales bacterium | reverse complement strand
AGAATTGGTCAACCAAAGCAGATTCAGGAGTGATATGTACTATCGGATCAATGTGGTTAAACTAACAGCAATTTCCATGCCGGAACTGTTACCCGAAAAGTGTCTCTTTGCAATCCACCTGAGTACAAGAACTTACGTAAATAGTATGATTGACCATGGAGAATTCGAGGTGATCTGTCATTGCATATTGCAATAGAGAAGGGCCTCCGCGATCTCGCAAAATGCAACACAGGCCTGCTTGCAGACGCCGTGATTGAGATTGTCTGAGGTTAATCGGTTCTGATATTCAGACCCTTGAGTTTTCTAAACAGGGTGCTGGCATTAATGCCCAACTCTTTGGCGGCAGCCGTGCGATTACCGTTGTTGCGGTGAAGTGCCCGCTCTATCATAAGCCCTTCCATCTGGCGGAGAGTCCTGAATGTCCTCATGTCGGATTCTTCACCCGCAAGCGTTCTCTTCGCCGATGGTGGCAGATGTCGCGTTTCTATGACATCGCCTTGGCAGAGGACAAAACAATGTTCGATACAGTTTTCGAGTTCACGTACGTTACCAGGGAAATCATAACCCAGCATAGTGGCCATAGCCTCATCGCTAAGACAACAGATGTTCTTGTTGTAGACCCCGTTGAAACGGTGGATGAAGTGTTCGATCAAAAGAGGAATATCTTCGCTCCTATCCCTGAGAGGTGGCAGTGTTAGTTTAACCACATTGATCCGATAGTACAGATCACTCCTGAATCTGCTTTGGTTGACCAATTCTTCTATGTCTTTGTTACTGGCTGCAATAATTCTCACGTCCACCTGTTCGGAAGAGACAGCCCCCACCGGTTCATACCTCTTTTCCTGTAAGACGCGAAGCAACTTGACCTGAACAGCAGGGGATATCTCTCCGACCTCATCCAGGAACAAAGTACCTCCCTCTGCAAGAGCAAAGCGGCCCGGTTTGTCCTTTTTTGCATCTGTAAACGCACCGGCCTTGTAGCCGAACAACTCCGATTCCAATAGAGTCTCCGGAAGGGCGCTACAGTTGACCGCAATGAAAGACCGTTCTCTACGGCGACTCAGATTGTGGATAGCTCGGGCAAACAATTCTTTTCCTGTGCCGGTCAGACCCTCAATCAAAACCGCACAATCGCTCTCTGCAACCTGGGGCAGGATGTTGAAAAGCTCCTGGATCTTGTGGTTCCGACTGATGATGTCTTCACAGGTATACTTCTTCTGAACCTGCTTTCGCAATTCTTCGACGACCGTCATGTCCCGGAAGGTCTCAACACCGCCCATTACACTGTCTTTGTCGTCCTTGAGTAGTGCTGTAGATATTGTTATAGCCTTTCGTCTCCCTTCCGCATCAATGATATGGACCGGTTTATTAATAATAGGAATGCCCGTATCCATCGTATGACGCAGGGCACAATCCGTCTCACAAACGTTGGCTCGCAGTACGTCTTTGCATATTTGCCCGACCGCTTTCTCCCGCCGTATTCCAGTTATCTCTTCCGCAGCTTTGTTGTAGGTCGTGATATACCAGTTCTTGTCGACCGTGAATACGCCATCGGCGATGCTATCCAAGATAATATCTCTTTTTTCGTAAGATTCAGGTCTCATATATATCATTATATTGTCATAGCGATCCAAAGTAAAAGCATAAGGTTCGGAACACGAGCTGTGGCTTTCCAGAGCCAGATGCAAAGAGCATCTGAGGCGTATTTCGAAGCTGGAATTATTCGTCGCCTTCGGGTTCCATCAGTTGACCAAGACATCCACGTGATGGCCCCATTCCCTGTATTGATATGCAAACATCGGCATAAAACTCCTCCTTTACCGCCTGCATAGGATGCCGGGCTTCGCTCTGGCACGACGGTTGAGCGCAGATGACTCGGACCTCGCATATCGAGCTTGAATTGTGCAATATTCCGCTAATCTCCGTACAAGGTATCCTTTCTGTCGTTGCCGACGAGACGAACTCGCAGCCAATCCCCTGCTGGCATCGTGTCGATAGCCTGACGTAGCACAGGATCAACATTGGTGTACACTTTATTCGTTAGGTCCGGTGAAGAATGTTCCAGAAGCCTCTGTATCACAACCGTCGAAACGCCATTTTGGGCAAGCACCGAGCCAAAAGTCTTTCGCAAATCATGAAACTTGAAATCTGCCAGTCCAACTTTTTGCCTCACCTTGTCCCATCGGCTCTTATTGAAACACCGCTTGAATATCTTGTCCTGTCCAGGGGGCAGGCTTAAAACATATTTCTTAAGTTCCGCCATAATTGGAACAGGAACAGGCCGCGATCCCATGCTCTTCCTGGTCTTTATGCTTCTCGTAGTGACAGTGCAGTTTTCCAAGTCAAGATCAGAGACTTTCCATGACTCAATATCACCACGTCTAAGACCCGTGCCTAATGCCAGAAGAATCTTCATTCGAAGGGCTGGGTACGACAGTGACACTGTTAGGAGTTCTTGTATTTGTGTGTGAGTCAGAGATTTGACAGGCCGCTCATCCTCCTTTAACAGACTCAACTCTATTTCGCCATTCAGATACCTGTGCTTTCTACACCAACGAATGAAAGCCCGCAGGTTCTTTATGTCCTTGTTGAGTGTCGATCGTTT
>JARRQQ010000688.1:0-7350 GCA_037381725.1 Sedimentisphaerales bacterium | reverse complement strand
CCGTGGCTTGTTTCATCCGTTTGGTTTATCAGCGATACTACGACGAGTTCAAGGAGCATTTCGGCAAGACCGTTCGGGCGATTTTCACCGACGAGCCGTCGATTCTGGCGAGGCGCACCGAGCGGGGCGCCGTGCCCGGTACAACGGGCATCCTCGAACACGTCAACGAATTCCTCGGCTACGATTTTGCCGCGCATCTGCCGGCCCTGTGGTACAAGGACGAGCCCGACGCCGAGAAATACCGGCGGGATTACTCGCGTGCCCTTAACGCCAGGCTCGAACAAACGTTCTATGCGCAAATTCATCGCTGGTGCGTCTCTCACAACATCGCCCTGACCGGCCACCCGGCCGCACCCGACGACATCGGGCATCTGCGGTATTTCGACATCCCGGGCCAGGACGTTGTCTGGCGTTACCTTGAGCCGGGCAAGCCCAACGCCATCGAAGGCCCTCAGTCCACGATGGGCAAGTGCGCCTCGTCGGCGATGACCCATCTCGGCCGGAGGCGGAACCTGAACGAATGTTGTGGAGCCTACGGGCACGACTTCACCTTCGCCGAGATGAAATGGCTGGTCCGCTGGCTGATTGTCCGCGGCTGCAACCTGCTCGTTCCGCACGCCTTCTTCTACTCGATTCGCGGCCCCCGCATCGACGAGCGTCCGCCCGACGTCGGCCCCAATAGCCCCTGGTGGGATCAATTCAAGCCCTTCGCCGACGCGGCCCGGCGTCTGTGCTGGCTCAATACCGACAGCCGGCACGTTTGCTCGCTCGCCATCCTCGGCTTGAACGACTACCTCCCGTGGGAAGCCGCCAAGGTCTGCTTTCAGAATCAGCGCGATTTCAATTACCTCGAAGCCCGGCACCTGTGGGAGGACGCCCGCGTCGGATCCGACGGCATTCACATCGCCGGGATGCATTATGAAGCGTTGATAGTCGAATTTGACCCGCCCTCAAAAACCATGCAAGCGATGCAAACTCTGGAAAAGGCTGGGCGTGTTATCTGCCCGAACAAGGATGGAAATATCGCTTCGCTGGCCGCCAAGATAGACAGCCTCGTGCCTGTGGACGTCAGCATATTGCCGGCTATGCCCGACGTGCGGGTCCGCCACGTGGTTAAGGACGGGACGCATTATTACATCGTCTTCAACGAAGGCCAGAAAGACCTCGCTTTCAAGCTGCGAACCCTGACCGAGGGCCGGAGATTCTCGCTCGACCCCGAAACAGGACGCCAGACCAAAATCGACCCGCACGGCCTACTGCAAATGCAACCCCACGAGCTGAAGGTCTTCAGAATCGAAAACGCTTAGACAATCCGCGTGTGCAAAGAACGACGCCTTGTACACCCTACGGCTGCGAGCAGCGGAACCTGTTGAGACAGCTCCTCGGAATCTACGGCTAATCGCGGTCGTCGTCATCGCGGTCGGGGGCTACGGCCCATAAGGGATACGGCTCGTGCGGGCCTTTCATTGCGCGCCAGAGAATCCGGTTGAACACGTCTTCGGGGCACTGGTCCGCTTCTTCGAGCGGCAGGCGCGCCGAGACGATCGCGTCTTTGCGCAGCGTGGCGTCTGAGACCTCTTTGGGACTCGGATTCATCTGATCCAAGGGAATGTTCGCGGGCACCGCGTCAAAAGGAGTCAGGTCGGGTACGTCGGTAAAACAATCGCTCATGGGCGTGGCCGTGGCGTCGATCTGGTTCATCGGCGGCAGGCCCAGGATCAGCTCGATGCTGTGGAGAATACTGGTCTGGTTGTACTGCGTGCTGACGACCTCGTTCCGCTTGGTGTAGGGGCTGACGACGTAGGCGGTCGTGCGATAGCCGCTGACGTGGTCCCAGCCGTTCTGCGGATCATCCTCAATGGCAAAGACACAAGTCTTCGCCCAGAAGGGGCTATTGCTGATCGCCTCCACGATTTGCCCGAAGGCCAGGTCGTTGTCCGCCACTTGGGCCGCCGGCGTGGGCGCGCCCTCTCGCGTGCCGGACGTATGGTCGTCCGGCAGGCAGATAATGATCAAATTGGGGAACTTTCCTTTTCGCTCGTATTCGTGCAGCTCCTTGATGAACTGCGCGGCCCGGAATACGTCCGGGATGTCCATCTCCCAGCCGACCGTCTCCATGTCGAGGTAGGGGCGCAGTGATTCGATGGCGGGGCGGCTGCTAATCTTGATCTGGTGCGTCTGGTTGACAAAATCCTGGTAGTAGTCCAGAAACGTTAGCTTATCTTTCTTATCGGGATCGGCCCAGGCGGCCTCCGTGATCGCGAATTCGCCGTAGACGCGCAGCGATTTGTCGTGAGCGACGGCGTTGTCCCAGATGAAGCCGGACGGGGCATAGGCTAAGGCGTCGATGTCACTGTCGTCCATGCCGTCAGGATAACTGCGCGGAAAACCGGCGAAGGATTTTTCCATGTAGTCGGTGGCGAACGCGGAATCCGACCATTGGTGGCCGTCGGCACTGAGAATGCCGCAACAATAGATGTTGGTTGGGCGTCACCTCCTCGCCGAAAACACACAACGATTCGTCGCCGTTGCCTTCGGGAATATCTCCCAAGACCTGGTCGTATGTACGGTTTTCCTTGATGATGTAGACCACGTGCTCGAAGACGGACGGCTCGCCGACCCTTTCCGGGATGGGTCGTGCCGGCTGATTCGGCCGGGCCGGTTTCAGAGCTTCTTTCAGCAAAGGGTAACGGTAGTTGTCCAGCACCCGGCGGGTCAACGCGGGCAAATCCTTGGCCCGGGGCATGGGCACGAGGGACAGGGTCCCGTGGTATTGATGGGTATTGTTTTCGTGCGCGCGCTCTTCCTTGAGGCCTTGCGTCGAGCCGACGCCTTTGATGTTGGCGACCACAATCTGGCTGTGCGCGCGATCGTACGCAACCGCGCCGGGATACCATCCCACGGGGATCAACCCAAGCAGCTCCGAGTTGCCGGGACGGAAACGGATCACGCCAATGGCGTTCTGAGTACCGTTGGCGACAAAGAGGGTCCGGCCGGATGGATAGAACGCCAGCGCGTTGGGGCTGGCTCCGAACAGGTCGGAGGGGCTGGGCCTTGCCCAGATGGTCTCGACCACCTTGTCCGTGCGCGTATCGATCACGCTCAGCGTGTCACTGCCGGCGTTAGCGACAACCACGTGGCGTCCATCGGGTGAGAGCACCATGGCGGAGGAGTGCAGGCCGACCATGATCTGGCTGACTTCACCATCTCGATCCAGATGAATCACGGAGACGGAGCCTTCATTAGCGATATGGCGCACCGGGTCCACCCGGACCCGCATGCCCTGGCCGGCCGGTCCGGTGAGACTGTCCTCATCTGGGACGCGGCCGCCCCAATTGCTGACGTAGATTTTGTCCCGAACCAGGACCACGTCATAAGGCGCCACGCCCACGGGCCACGACCGAAGCAGCTTGCCGGTCGCCGTATCAACCTCGGCCAGGTGGTTGGACAGATTCAAGGCCACGTACAATCGGCGCCCGTCGCGCGAGATCGCCAGGCCCGCCGGGATTTCCTCTTTGCGCCACGGAGCGTCGGCGGGGGGCAAGGCGATGGAAAACAGACCTTCCACCTGACCATCGTCTCCGACACGGAAGACCTTGACGTCGCCGTCAACGTTGGACAGGTAAATGCGCGATCCGTGCGGGCTGAAGATCAGACCGGTGAAGCTAAGCTGGCCGGACTTGTCGGGTTCGAGAATCTGGGAGGAAACGACGTTGGGGTCGCGGGCCTTGCTGGAGGGCAATTCGACGCGTTGCCTGATCTGGCCGGTCTGCGGGTCGATCAGAACCAACTGCCGTGTTTTGCCCGACGTCGCGAGTAGCCGGCCGTCCGGACTCAAGGCAACCGCTTGCGGCCTCATGCCTGGCAATTCCACCTGGATACCGGTCGGCGTGAGCACCTGATGAACCGGCGTGATGTACGTTTGCGGGGCGATCTCACCCACGGGATCGGTAGTGGAATAGCCCGTCATTCGGCAAGAGGCGGCGAGCGCCACCAAAAACAGGAGCGTGGCCAGCATTGCCGGGGGAAGCTTCACGCACATTGACGTTGCCTTGTTTCTACCATCGAATTCCTGGAAATCTGAGGACATCATAATCCTTTCTCACTTTCATTGACACTTCTCAAGTGCGACTCGCTGTATCCCCCAACTTCATCCCACTCAGCTCACTACGTCGGTCTGCAAGCCGAGCATGTCACATAATTGCACCATGTCGTCCACGTAGTCGCCATAGGTCCATATGAGATGGTTTCCATAGTCCATTTGCTTGCGAACGAAAACCGCCGAATCACCGCTGTCGGCCGGCTTAATACGCGCCTCGACGGAACAGCCCAGCTTGTCCTCGCCCCAGCCGCTGGAACCGACGAGCGTTCCCTTGAGCAAGAGCACTTTCGTGGCTGTTGGATTCATGCGAGCTACTGTCACTCGCTTCTCCCTATTGTTCATAAAATCGACGACCGCCTTGGTCCCCCATCCCGAATGAACGAAGCGCCCGAGCTGATAGGACAAGCCGGGCTCATCAAAGCCGTTCATTTTGATACCGGGGGCGCTGTGGTTGACCACGAGGGTGTTCGGCTCCCGAAGGAACATATTGCCCAAATGAGACGACTTTTTGGCGACGGACATGAGCAAACGCATCGAGAGCAAGCCTCCCAGATCCGCTTCGCACGCGGAGGCGATTTCCTGGTCTTTGAACAGGGTGTGGAGCACGCATGGTGTGATTTGCCATCGTTCGGGGAGTCGGCTGGAGCAGAACTCGAAGCACTCGATGGTGAAGGCATTGCAATGATGCTTGTGCATGAGATTTTTGATCGCACCGTAGAATTCTTATCTTCCAGATAAGCCTTATTCGCGCCTGCGACCAGTTCCCGGGCCAGTCGCCGGGCGGTCTCTTTTTCCGTCGGGCTGGCCATGACCCGGTCCATCGCATTGGCAAGCTCGCGGTAGGAGATTTTGACCAGATCGATTCCGAATCGCTCCGGGAGCTCGTCCGGCTCATTGATCCCGGTCAGAGAAGCCACCGCGGGTAAGCCCCAGTCCGTTGGGAAGAGAATCCGCGTCTGAGTGAAGACCTTCCGAGCTCTCAGCAGGCGGACGAGCTTGCGAAGCTCTTTGTTATCGTTTGGTACGAAAACCTCCATGCCGTGGCTGCGCGAGAAGGCGCTGACATCCACGGTCCTGCAGTTAAGCCCTCGCAAAACGACGGGTTTGCCGAACGCTTTGCCGATATCGTAGGTGGCAATCGACGATCCGCGTGGTGCGATAAAAAAGACGTCCGTTTCCGCACTGTCCTTCCTGAGCTTGTTCAATTGGTCCTGCTTGAGTTTGAAATCCTCCGAGAAGGTAATAAGCACAGGCTCCATGATCCTCACGTCCTCCGGGTCGAGACCCAGACTATCGGCCTTAATACCGGTGGCCCACTCGTTGAACTGCTTCTGCACCGCGGCCCTCTCCTCGCTGGGCGTCATGACGTCGAAACGGCACGGCCCTTCCCACACGTCGCTGTGGACCATGTTCGTCATTACGGGCTTTAGATTGACCCGCGTTTCGCGCACGAGCCTCTGGCTCCAGCCCTCCGAAGCGCCGGACAAGACCATGCCCGGGGATTCGTCCAATCCCGACCGACACCCCTGGAGAGCGGCACTACCCACAACCAGAGCGCCGATACCCGTCTGAAGGAAATCTCGTCGATTCATGAGTACGCTCCTTATTTCTTTTGCAAACGCACCTTGGATTCTTGGGATGAATTCGCAAAGGCCCTTTCGCGGGCAGTGTGCTCTCGGATTGAAGCAGAAGAATCCAATCACCCTCACCCGGCGCCGTTAGTTTCTGCTTGCTTCCCCGTACGCTGCCCCCGTCCGTCCATTGGGCGGTCCTCGGATCGAACCATCGTGCCGAGAATGTGCCCCCGGGCAATTGGATAGTCACCGAAGGAACGGTTGGGGCGGCGTTGGCTTCGCCGGGTTTGTCGTTATCCGGATTGGCTAAGTAGACGATGTACGCCTTGTCATTATGGATGCACTTGAACCGCCCCGGCTGGTCGCCCACTATCTCATCGTCGGGCTTCATGTTCACTAACGTCAGGCCCGAATCGGCAAAGAACGTATGGATATGAACGAAATCATCCGCTCCATGTTCGAGCTTGCCCGCAGCAACGGCGTCGAAATAACCCTGCACGCCGGCTATATTCCCGTCATACGGTTCATACGTTTTCAATCCGCCATATGTGGCCTGTCCGCCCGAAAGAAGAGACGCCCACATCAATCGTCTAAAATAATAGCGGTCGTGCTTCGGATTTCGCCAGTGCTCGTAACGGTCTTCGTCCAGCACGATTGGAACCGCATACTCGTCGTAGTACTCTTTGAATATCCGACCGTCCACCTGATCCAGGTCTTCAAGCGTGATGATATCCGACCAGTCGGAGCTCACGAAATCGTATCCTTTCCACCGGCTCTGGTGATTCGTCATCAGCGTACCCCAGGGCTCCCGCGCTGCCATGTCCTTTCCGATTGTGTTGATCGTCCGACGAAGGATTTTTCTTCCCGTCAGCTTGCCCCCCGTAACGATTTCACGGTCGTTCGAGATACACCAATAGATATTGGGGAGCGCCGAAAACCGAGCCTGGGCATAGCGCGCGATTAGCTTCGCTCCCTCGTCGCCCTCGCCGTATCGCCGGAGCTCTTCGGCGTCTTCCCCGTACGGGATCAACTCGAAAATGACTTGCGGGTGTTTTTCAAATGCGTATCTCAAACGCCGGTCGATTTCCTGCCAATACGCCAGATTGAGTCTCTTTCTATCGTTGGCGAAGAGAATCTGCACGTCCGACCGCGACTGACAGAACCACGTGCGAATCTTCGTCGCACCCATCTTGGCCGCCTGGTCGATATAGTCTCGCCATTTCGGCTCCGTTTGCGTGACGTAGCGATAGCCCGTGTCGCCGATATGCAGAAACCATTGCCCGTTGTCGTAGGCGAACTGACGCGGGTCTTTCCCATGCAAGCGGAGCTTTCCCGGAAGCGAGGAGGCCCGTACCTCGAACGAGCCCCTCCGACCGTCCAGGTCATCGACGTTGGACGAGGACCTCCATCGCCACTCGCCTATTGTGTCGCAGTAGGCCCTGGCCTTGAAGGTGCCGTCGCCGTCATAGAATCCGTCCACCGACACCTTTGAACCGCCCGGCTTCTCAAATACAACTTTGATCCTCACGTCCATATAGGGATTGTCGAGCTCCGCGTCGGTCCTCAGCGATACTTCAAAAAACCCGCGGTGCGGATAAGTGGCCAGCGTCCCTCCAAGACAGAGTTCGCCGACCCATAGACCGACAAGCAATATCACCGAAACAAATGGGCGAA
>JARRQQ010000687.1:0-4237 GCA_037381725.1 Sedimentisphaerales bacterium | reverse complement strand
TTCTCCGTGGCCGACTTCGTTCTGGTCGATGATTTCGAGAGCTACACGGACAACGATGCGGCTAACCAGGCTATCTGGCAACACTGGATCGACGGCTTCGGCGTCCCCGACAACGGCGCACAGGTGGGCTACCTCTTGCCGCCTTATGCCGAGCGGACGATTGTCCACAGCGGCAATCAGTCGATGCCGTTCATGTATGACAACATGGGCGGCGTGACGAACTCGGAAGCCAAGCTGACCCTGACGGCCCCGCGTGACTGGACCCGGCACGGCCTGAGCACTATGGCCCTGTGGTTCAGAGGCTATCCGGCTTCGGTCGGCAGCTTCGTGGAAGCGCCGGCGGGCACGTACACGATGGTCGGCTCCGGCGCCGATATTTGGGGCACCGCCGATCAATTCCACTATGCGTTCAAGACGCTCAGCGGCGCCGGCTCAATCGTCGCCCGAGTCGTCAGCATTCAGAACACAAGCGGCTGGGCAAAGGCCGGCGTGATGATCCGCGAAACGTTAGATGCCGGATCGAAGCACGCCTTCGCGTGCGTGACGCCCGCCAACGGTGTGGCCTTCCAGGGCCGGCTCGATACGGACGGCGCCAGTTTCAATACGAACCAGACGGGGCTTACCGCGCCGTATTGGGTCAAGCTCGAACGCGACGTCGCGGGTAACTTCACTGTGAGCCACTCGGCCGACGGGACGCAGGACATCGGCATCGCCAGCAACGCGGCTGAGCCGATGTACGTGGCGATAGCCAACAGCGCAGGCACCGAGGCGGTGGTGGCGAACGACGATCCGGCGGCGGCTACGCTCGACACCTGGACCGAGTGGACGATTCCGCTCCAGGCGTTTGCCGATCAGGGCATCAACCTGGCCGACGTGGACAGTATCGCGGTCGGCTTAGGCACCAAATCCGGCACAGCCGGCCCCGGCGGAACGGGAACGATGTACTTCGACGACATTCGTCTCTACCCGCCAACCGCTGAACCGCAACAGTAACCTTAGGACGTATGGAAACAGAAATAACGTCAGCCTGTGGCCCGTGCCGGCCAATCCGGCATGGGCCACGGCTGCATGGAAGAGATCGAACAACGCTATCCCGAATCAAACAAGATACCCCTTGTTACGAACGCAAAGAACCACTGCCGACCGCTTTGGCGCGTGGCCAGAGGCCGGCTTTCAGAACGTTTCCATAAGGAGGCTTATGATGTACAGAAAATTGGTTTATCTGATTGTGTTTGTCTTAGTCTTTGAGTTGGCCGGTCGTGCTTCGGCGGCGCTCATCGCGCAGTGGACGCTGGACGAAGGCTCCGGCACGATCGCGACGGACGTCACCGGCAACGGGCACGACGGCACCCTCGAAGGCGATCCGCAATGGGTGGCCGGGTATTTCGGCGGCGCCCTTCAGTTCGCCGGCTCGCCGGATCGCGTGGTCGTACCCTACAGCCCCGAGCTTAATCCGGAAGACGCCTTCACTGTCAGTGTATGGGCCAACGTGGAGCCTGGCAGCACGGGCTACAGGTCTCCGATCACGTCCCGCGACGATGCCCCGCAGAGGGGCTACATCATTTACGCATCGAGCGGTGACACCTGGCAGTTCTGGATCGGCAATGGTTCCGGCTGGACTAACGCGGCCGGTCCCGCTGTCGAATTCGGCGAATGGACTCACGTGGCGGGGACCTATGCGCCCGGCGATATGAAGCTCTACATCGACGGCGTGCAAGCCGCCGAGGCCGCCGGCACGATCAGCCTGAACACCCAGCAATACCTCTCAATCGGCGCCGGACGCACCGACACGCCGGCGGGAGACTATTTCTACGTCGGCATGGTGGACGACGTGCGGCTCTACGACCAGGTCCTTACCGAAGAGCAGATCGCGGCGAGTATGCTGAATCAGGGTGCCGCTATTGTGAAGGCTTACAGTCCTGATCCGCCGGACGGCGCTCTCTATGAGGATACCTGGGTCAATCTAAGCTGGCAACCGGGTGACCTGGCGGCCTCCCACGACGTGTACCTGGGCGAGAGTTTCGACGACGTGAACAACGCTACGCCGGATTCGGACGTGTTCCGCGGCAATCAAACGGATACGTTCTTTGTGGCGGGATTCCCCGGATTTCCGTATCCGGACGGCCTCGTACCGGGAACGACCTACTACTGGCGAATCGATGAAGTCAACGACGCCGATCCCAATAGTCCGTGGAAAGGTGACGTCTGGAGCTTCACGGTTCCGCCGAAGAAGGCCTACGATCCTAACCCGGGCGATGCCGCAGATTACATCGATACCAACGTGCAGTTAAGCTGGACTGCCGGATTCGGCGCCAAGCTTCACACGGTGTATTTCGGCACCAGCTTCGACGACGTGAACAGCGCGGCCGGAGGATTGCCCGCGACCGAGACGACGTACAACCCCGGTTCGCTCGAAAAGGACATGACTTATTACTGGCGGGTCGATGAGTTCGACGGAGTCGTCACGTACAAGGGCAACGTGTGGAGCTTTAGCACCGTTCCCGCGATTGCCATTACCGACCCGACGCTGATGGGCTGGTGGAAGCTCGACGAAGGCGCGGGCAACGTGGCCGTGGACTGGTCGGGCCATGACAATCACGGCACCATTGTGGGTATGCCCCAGTGGATCGCTGGCTACGATGGCGACGGTCTGGAACTGGACGGTACCAACTGGGTGGATTGCGGAAGCGATGACAGCTTAGCCATCACGGGACCGCTCACCATCACCTGCTGGGTCAATCCCGGCAGCCTCACGGGCGATCGAGGCTTTGCCGCCCGGACCGGAGCGTACGCCTTCAAATCCTACGGCACCAATCTTCGGTTCACCACGCCCGGCATTCGAGATCACGATGCCGCCAACGCGATCCTGGAGATGGGAGTCTGGCAGCACGTAGCCGCAACCTTCGACCCGAACCAGGCTGGGGGTATGGCGTTCTACATCAACGGCGTTGAAATGGACCGACTGGATGCAGCGAGATACTGACTGCCGAAGACATCACCCGGGTCATGCGTGGCGATCCGTTGCTCGCCTGGGCGCCCAGCCCAGCCAACGGCTCGACCCCGGACATCGACTTGGCATTGCCGTTAAGCTGGTCGGCGGGTGACAATACCTCCGAGCACGACGTGTACTTCGCTACGGATGAGAACGCCGTGGATAGCGCCGACGCTTCAGATGCGACGGGCGTCTATCGAGGTCGCCAGAGCGCCACCACCTACACGCCGCCCGAAGGCGTCGAATGGGGTGGCGGGCCTTACTACTGGCGTTCTCCGTGGCCGACTTCGTTCTGGTCGATGATTTCGAGAGCTACACGGACAACGATGCGGCTAACCAGGCTATCTGGCAACACTGGATCGACGGCTTCGGCGTCCCCGACAACGGCGCGCAAGTCGGTTATCTCCTGCCTCCTTACGCCGAACGGACGATTGTCCACAGCGGCAATCAGTCGATGCCGTTCATGTATGACAACATGGGCGGCGTGACGAACTCGGAAGCCAAGCTGACCCTGACGGCTCCACGTGACTGGACCCGACACGGGCTGAGCACTCTGTCCTTGTGGTTCAGAGGTTATCCGGCCTCGGTCGGCAGCTTCGTGGAAGCCCCGGCGGGCACATACACGATGACCGGCTCCGGCGCCGATATTTGGGGCACGGCCGATCAGTTCCACTATGCGTTCAAAACGCTCAGCGGCGCCGGCTCGATTACGGCGCAGGTCCGCAGCATCCAGAACACCAACGACTGGGCGAAGGCCGGGGTGATGATCCGTGAAACCCTGGATGCCGGATCGAAGCACGCTTTCGCGTGCGTGACGCCCGCCAACGGCGTGGCTTTCCAGGGCCGGCTCGATACGGACGGCGCCAGTTTCAGCACGAACCAGACCGGGCTTACCGCGCCGTATTGGGTCAAGCTCGAACGCGACGTCGCGGGTAACTTCACGGTGAGTCATTCAGCCGACGGGACAACGTGGGGACCGATCACGGCGGCGGCGCCCCGGAACATCGCCATGAACTCACAGGTCTATATCGGCTTGGCGGCGACCAGCCACGACGCAGCGGCGACCTGTCAGGCGGTCTTTACGAACGTCACAATGACCGGCAACGTCAGCGGCCAGTGGGCCCAGCAGGACATCGGCATCGCCAGCAACGCGGCTGAGCCGATGTACGTGGCGATAGCCAACAGCGCAGGCACCGAGGCGGTGGTGGCGAACGACGATCCGGCGGCGGCTACGCTCGACACCTG
>JARRQQ010000686.1:0-2617 GCA_037381725.1 Sedimentisphaerales bacterium | reverse complement strand
AACGGTAATACGCATCCACCATGCGGGGAGAATTAAAGGTGCCAGGGGGCTGTTGAGGAAGTCCCACCGTAACACTTGAGATTGCCGCGCGATTCTCCGAATCGCTCGCAATGACATAGGAACGCATTTGTTTGTCATTGCGAGGAACGCAGTAACGAAGCAATCTCGGCTTTTTGAACAGTCGCTCAGGTACTTCTTTCAACGGGTCTTCACGATACAACGGCAGGAGACCGTGATGTGCGGGATTGGCTATCTCGTTGATCCTGTTATCCGGTCAAAACTGGAAAAAGGAACGAAGGAACCGCTTCGCGGGGGTATTTCAAGAGATTCCTCGACTGTGCTCGGAATGACGACCTGGGTTCCGGCTGCGGTTGGAATGACGCGCTGGGGCTTGGCGGCGGTCGGAATGACGGCGCGGGACTCGATTGTGTTCCACCTAAGGCGTCCTTTGGAGAATGACAGTCGCCGGACAGGTCTGTCGTGAAGGTGGAACTGTTGAGTCCTCCAACTTACGCTATAGCTAAAAGTAAATCCGTCCACATTCGACGAGATTCGCGACAATCCCGAGGTCCTCCATCAGCTTGTCCTTTTCCATTTGTGGAAGCATCGGGTTTGTCATGACGGCTCTCTGCGCGTCCTCGGAAAAGCCTGCATTTGCGAGGACCGTCTGGAGGGCGTCGCCGGTCTCCGTTTCCTCCAGCGTTATGTCTATTCGGTCCTGGTCCGCTGTTACCCCCACGGGCAAGAGTCCATGGAGATTGTCCGCAACGCTCCTGGGAATATCGACGGAGATCATATTTTGCATCTCAGTTCCTGAGCTGGTCGGACGTACCTCTATGGGGCGGGTAATTTGGATTCGATTGATATGCGGAAGCGAGCCCCCGAGAATCACACTCAACCTCTCCAGGCACTTTATGAGACTGATGAATTCTCTATACGTTATGTCGTCGACGAGATTGATAATCGCTTCCACTTCGTCTTTGGGACCAGACCGGCTCTGTTCTAACCCCTCCGGAATGATCGCATCCTGAAGGTTCGCTCCCCGAAGGTCGACCCTTTCGAGAAGGGCTCCTCTGAGATCGGCATTCTCAAGGTTGGCCGACACCAGGCTGGCATCTTCAAGATTCGCTCCGCTGAGCGTGGCTCCCCAAAGTTTGGCCCTTTCGAGGTTCGCTCTGCGGAGATCGGCCTTTCTCAGGTCCGCAGCAAAAAGGTCGGCTCCCTCAAACCGTGCCCCCTCAAGATTGGCTTCGTTGAGTTTCACTCCTTCAAGACTGGCTCTTTTCAGATCGGCGTTTTGCAGGTTAATCTCGGTCTTGGGGTGCTCGGCACGGTAGTTGTTCCATTCCGCGATGCTTTTCTGTTCAGAGCAACGTCTGAGAATGGCATACTGCTCCTGATTGAACATAGTTTGATCCCTTTGGACTGTTGCGCGGCCTTCCTTAGCGGCCATGGTTGAAATTTCAGGTTCGACCCGATTCGAGATCAGATGTGTTCCAGAACAGCAGAAAAACTTGACCTTCCATACGAATAATCACCCTTTAGCGCCTTTGGCTATTACTTCCCCTGTAAAAATATAAGAAACAGGTTTGAGCGTGCAAGATTGCGGCCTTCTCATGGCAATTAACGATGATCCTATCAAACATATAGCTGTGTTTGGCAGCCGGCTGTGGTTCTCGTCCAGATTATTCCATCAACCCCCTGCCAGCCCTCGACCATTATCTCTGCGTTCTCTGCGGGCCCAGCGGTTGCTCGTGGCTCGGGTCCCGAGTCCCGGGTTCCGAGTGCCGGTCTTTTTCGTTGGCGGCGTTTGGGGGGGAGGGGTCTGTTTCATATATTTTAGGTGGCATGAGGATATTTGGCAGGATTTGCAGGATTGTCCGGCTAATTCTGTCGATGAAAGAATGCCAGTTGTCACGGAGGTAAGTCGTGTGGACATCGAGGTGGGAATCAAGATATCGGAGAAGGACGCTTGGGAATCTCTCTAAAAGATCGGACGGTACGAACGACTATGTTTGGGCTTTTTAAGAATCAGACGCATTCCATCGGTGTCGACGTCGGCTACGACGACGTGAAGCTCGCCCAGCTCGGCAGCAACGGGCATGGGCTGATGCTGATCGCGGGTAACAGCAAAGGACGGCCGAAAGATATCAGACCGAACAGCCTCGATTGGCAAAAATGGGCGATTGAAACGATGCACCTGATGACCTCCTACGGGGATTTTCGGGGCAGAGAGATCGTTGCGGCTATGCCGGTTAATGACGTCTTTATCGATCACATCAAGAAGCCCAAAGCAGAAGGCCGGAAGCTCGATGAGGCGATCTTCACGAAGATCAAGCAGAAACTGCCGTTCGAGTCGCTGCGGGAAAATACGATGATGCAGTGCATCCCGACCGAGGAGGACAACGTGATCGTCCTGGCGGCCGAGCGGAAGATCATCAATCGGCATCTGGCGATGTACGAGGAGGCGGGCCTGGATATTAAGTCACTGTGCGTCTGGCCGGTAGCGATGGCCAATTGCTACGTTCGATTTTTCGGGCGACGGCGGACCGACCTGGAGTCGGTCGTGATGCTGATCTGCATCGAGCCCGATTGCACGAACGTGGTGGTCTGCCGG
>JARRQQ010000685.1:0-2626 GCA_037381725.1 Sedimentisphaerales bacterium | reverse complement strand
CAGCAAGCTGCTGGGGGTCCTGGTTGGGATCGATACCCGTCAGTTTGGCCGGCTGAATATCAATGAGGCGAAACCTGATTCGCGCCGGCCGTGCGAAATCCTGGTCCTTCATCTGCTCATAGCAGTCCAGAAGCTCGCGATGCGTGATCGCTTTGTTGTCAGGCAGCTTCGTCGTCACGTATGATCTGATAAGAAGGTCTCTCTTCGCTTGCTCCATGTAGCTCTTGCGATCCAAACCGCGCTCTTTGAGGGCCTCGTCCGCCTTGGCCTGGTCGCCTCCGAAACCCAAGGTGAATCTTCTGTACTCGCTCTCGGCCGCTTGTTTCAGACCCTCATCGACGTTTTTACCGGCCTGCCGTTTGGCGTATTGATAGAGCACGATGTTCGAGATGTGATCCATGACAATCTGCTCGAGCGGGTCCCTCACGCGTTTTTTGAACGACTCCAGGTCCAGCGCCAGCGCGATGGGCTTGAATTGATCTTTCGGGCTGATGACCTTACCGTCCACGAGGGCCTGCGAGTTGATGATCTCGTCACTGGTCAAGGTATCGCCGCCCACCATGAGGACCAGCCCGCCTGCGGCTTCGGCAAGCTCGATCTTCTGCATGACCGCGGCACGCTCCAATTCACTTTCCTTCAAGCGCTTGCTGTCGTCACCGCAGCCGGCGATCAACAGGAAAACCAACAACGATACAGAAACGTACCTGTGCATACTTCGATCTCAGACTTCTCGTTGACAAAAAGAGGACTCACGCCGGGCTCCCGGGATTCCCTCGCAAGCCGATCTGCTCGGCGACCTCGCGCATCCCCATAATTGCGTCGTCGATCAGCTCGCTCAATTCGACGCCCAGCATTTCGGCGCCCTTCTCGATGACCTCACGATTGACCCCAGCGGCGAACGATTTGTCCTTCCATTTCTTCTTGACCGACTTGACCCTCACGTCCATCACACTCTTGCTCGGCCGGACCAGCGCCGTGGCGGCGACGAGCCCGGTCAGCTCATCCATGGCGAACAGAACCTTCTCCAGCTCGCTCTGAGGCTCGACGTCCGTGCAGATGCCCCAACCGTGAGAGACCACGGCGCGAATGTACTCGGCGGGCCAGTTCTGAGCGGTCAGAATCTCCTCGGTTTTCCGGCAATGCTGTTCGGGAAATTGTTCGTAGTCCAGATCGTGAACCAGTCCTATAACACCCCACATCCGCTCGTCCTGTCCTCGTTTGCGGGCGCTGTAGCGCATCACCGCCTCGACGGCCAGGGCATGTTTGATTAAGCCTTCACTCTTGTTGTATGTCTTTAGCAACGCCAATGCTTCTTCACGGCCGGGAATTACCTTTGCCATGTTGCGCCCCCGTTCGATCGCGCGGAAAACCACCAATCTGCGCCCACTGCGCAAAGCCCACCTTATCACCCTAATCTAAAGGCAAACCAGCGGAATTGCAATCCTTATTTTTCGCTTGTCACGGGGCATGCCGGATTGAAGTACGAAAACGCCAGGAGAAATATGGACGTGTGGGGAAACGGCCGAGTGATCCAGTCATGATAGATTATCGGCACGGCTAGGATCACAGCCGTGCCGAGATCGTTGTCTTCTTCCGCCAAAACCGGTTGGCTCGTTGACAGGGTCGGCGATCATGCGAGGGTCGAATCGTCGCATGATTGCCGAAAGCGCGCGTCACGCGGCTTAGAATCTTCTTGTACCGCCGATGCCGATTCCCCAAGCATCACCGGTCACCTGAAACTCCACGTACCAGGACGTGTCCTGGTCGGCGTCGGCCATCGCACCGGCAAAGACGCCGATCTGCGGATCCTGCCGAATATCTTGTGACAAATCCACCTGGTTCAGAGCGCTGAACGAATCCGTCCCCGAGGCATCGATATCGAGGTCGCCGCTTACCACGTGGAGGAAAGGTCCGCCGTACACGGAAAATCCGCCCATTCGTACCGTCGGCCCGACGGCCACCTGGATTTCCTGGAGGTTGAGGTCCATATCACCCGATAGCTTGGCCGGATCGCCGTCCGAGGGGATCAGATCGACGTCGCCGCTGGATGGATTCTCCCAGAGCACTTGGACCAAACCACCCCATGCAAGATCGCCTTCCTGCCAGAACGTTGCCCGCGCGCCAAAGCCATAGGCAAAGCCAAGGCTGGAATCCAGTCCGGTGTATTTGTTGCCGTCTCCGCCGGTCGCCAGTTTTTCCGTCATGTCGTCCTGAGCGTCGGACGCACCGAGGCACACGAAGACGTCTATAGTCTCATAAGCACCGTAGCCCACGCGCCCGAGCACTATATTCGAGGTCAAGTCTTCGATCTCGTGCTTGGCGTAGCTGGTCGGCAACCACCCGGCGCCCTGATCCTCCCGAGCCTTGCCAAACGTGTCCACGTCCATCTGTGAGTGAGAGACTCCAACGCCGACGCCCCACCGGTCCTGGCCCAACAGAGCCTTCGGAGGTCCCATGGGCGGCAGAGCCAGTGCCACTGAGCTGGACAAACCCACTGTAATGAGGACAACAGCCAACAATGCGATTCTCTTCGCCATAAGTCACGCCCCTTTCAGTACAGGTCTTGGTTTCATTCCTTTTGGCCTAATAGTCACACATGACATTATCGACCCACATTGACCAGGAG
>JARRQQ010000684.1:0-3998 GCA_037381725.1 Sedimentisphaerales bacterium | reverse complement strand
CGTCATCGTGAAACTGGACACCATCGAAGCCAAGCTCCTTGTACATCTTCAGCTTCTTGCCAAAGGCGATGCTCTCCCGGACCGTCGGCCCGAAGGGGTCCGCTCCTTCGTGGATATTCCACGGCCCAAATGAAAAACGATATTCTCCAGCCATTCTTTTCTCCTTGAATCGTTATTAGTGACTCTCTTGAAGCACGGCATGGGCGTGCCGGGCGTAGTGAGCGCGAAGATCGTTCGCATATTGCTTCAGTATCTGCTCGCCGACGCCGTCATAGTCGCCGCAACGATACAGCGCCCGTGCCAGAATCAGTTCGCGCAGTGATTCATTCCTGGTCGTCGTGTCAACCGGATTGTCGGGCGTTTCGCTCCTGGCCTGTTGAATGTCAGTAAAAGCGTGGCCTCGCATACCGGGCTTCGCCAGCAACCGGGCCAAAGGCTCCGCCGCGCGGGCATCGCCCAAGCTCTCCAAGGCCATTGCCACCGCCCGGCAATGGGAAAATTCACTTCTGGCGTCAAGCTGCTCGACCCTCTCGACAATCGGTTCCAAAGCTCGTTTGTCACGTGTCCGTCCCAGAGCAACGATCAGGCTATCAAGCTCGCTCAGGCTCGCCCCGTACTCCCACTCGCGTGTCCGTACCGCACGGACCAGCGTTGCGACTCCCGTCGGATCACCTAACATGCCGAGAATGTGAGCATAGGTAAGCCGGCTCTTCTGCGGTTGCGCACTTTCGTATGCTCTCCTCAACAACGGCATCGCCGCGTCGGGCTGGGTGAGGATGATCTCCAATCCGTCAAAGTCATTGACGACGCGAGCCACCGCCTCCTTGATCCTTTTCTCAGGTAATGGAAACGGGTCCCGATCGGTCAGGACACTCTCGGGCAAATTGCCCTTGTCAATAAGATGTCTTTGAAGTGCTTTGAGGTCAATGTCGCGCACGGGTTTGCCGCTCCTGGCCGCCATCGCCGCCGCCACACCCGCGGCGTAGCCCTGGTTCTGAATATCCGCCTGCATGCGTATGACCGGCATCGCGTCGCGGTGAGCGCTCACGCCGAGCCCCGTGACCAGAATGCCGTCCAGACCCTTTGGCAGCAAACACCGATACGGTACGCTCACGAGTATTTCTTTTCGGTCCGGCGGTTTGAGCAAGAACACAGGGTGGATCGTGTAGCCGTGCGAGTCGAAATTGCTTCGCGCGATGACGATGGTGTCCGGATAGGTGCGTCCGAGGGAAATGTCCATCGGCGACATTGTAAAATCGCCGACGATCCGCCGGCGCTCGCGCGTATCCGGCAGTTGCCCGAGATCGTAGGCGCCCTTGTACTTCTTCTTGGCAATGACGAACGACCTCCACACGTCAATCACGTCGGCGGTAGCCCGCACCGAGCCGGCTGGGAGGCAGCCCGGCGCCCTGGACCGCGACGGACGTGCCGTCCGTGTACACGCACGCGGTCCCCGCCGCGGCGGCCACGTCCGCGTTGCCCGTCGAATCAATGACGACTTTGGCAAGTACAACACCGCGTCCCTCCGGCGTAGCGACGACGACACCTTTGACTTTGCGATCCTCAGCGAACGCCCCGCATCCGAGGCATCCGAACCAAATGTCCGCACCCGCCTTGCGCAACTCGCTGCGATACCACTCTTTCTTCCACTCGATATTCCAACCCCCGCCCCCTGGCTTCGGAGCTTTGGCAATTCCCTCATCCACCTCTCTCGTGAATCCCTTGGCATAGCCGTAGTAGTACTTGCTGATGAAGCCCGTCGTCCCGACGCCGCCAAGGCCGTGAAGGTACTCGATCACAAGCGTCTTGGCCCCTCGTCTGGCCGCCGCGATGCCGGCGGGCGCTCCGCCCGTTCCGCCGCCGACCACCACCACGTCATATTCGCCCAGCACCGGAACACTGCGAGCAATGGCAGAAACATTCCCCAGGATTCTCCGCTCGGGGCGTAAGCCTCTCAGACTCTCACGAGTATCACCGGATGCAACCGCCCTGCCGGCCTTGTCACGGAGTGTCACTGTCAACGGCTTCGGTATTTTCTTAGCCTCTTGCGCAGCCGCCGCGCCGATGCGCCGACCCACGCTCATCAACTCCAGCGGCCGAAGCAGCCTCTCCGCCGCCTCGCGCGATACGCCCGCGCAGCCGCCGAGAACGAACAAGGACGCAATCCCTTTCGGTCTGAGCACGTCCAGACTGACTTCATCGGCGCCGGGCCAAGATCCCGCTATATTTCTCTCTGACTCCACTGGGTCCGGCGGAACCTGAAAGAACTCTTCCGACGAATCCGCCACATCTGAATTCCAAGTCTTATCGCGGGCAATCTGTTCCGCCCGGGCAAAAGACGCGAAAGAGTCGTCTTCCATCGGTATTCGGAGCACGTATTCGAAAGCCTGACGCCCCCGGCCATCCGCGGCCGTTATCGGCGCGGGCATCCGGCGCACTTCGGCCCCCTTCGGGTCAGGCTCCTGACCACCGACAATGATGCGTCTGAACGTCTGGAGGCCGCCGGGGTAAGGCTTGAAAGCCGCCCCAGCCATTCTCGCAACCATCGCTCGCGGCGTCGCATCAATAACAACACGGGCTTTGACTGCCTGGCGTCCCGAACGGTTGGCCATCACGATGCCGGCAACCCTTCCCTGATCGTCCACAAGAACGTCGGTGGCATAGCATCCATATAAGAACTGAACGCCCGCATTGAGCAATGCTTCATCCAAGACGCGCTTGACCTGCATCGGCGTCGGAGGTGTACGCACGCCCTCGCTTGGCCCGGCGGGGGAATGCTCACCCTCGATCACAATCTCTCCCAGCAATACTCTATTGACATGTGAACTCTTTTCAATAGAGAACTTGACGTAGCGGGCGTTCCCGGTTGTTGGTGCTGAGAGTACAATCGCCCCCCACGGCTCAGGGAGAGACTCACCCGCCCTTGTATTGCGGATGATCGTAGCCTGCTCCCATTTTCGTTTGTCGTTGCTCAGGAACACCGTGACGCGACTCACCTCGAAGTCGCCATCGCTTCCGGGATTGCGACGCTGATAGGCCATGACGTGCACGTTTCTCACAGGCCGTTCTGTGCCGAGGTCCGCAGTGATAGAGACGTCGCCGTCGTATTGAACGCTCTGACTGGCCGCACTGTACCACTTGCCATCGGTCAATTTGGACAGCGGTTCAGTATCCCGATGCACGGGCGCCGAAGGTCTGTCGGCTTCATAGGTGAATTTGAGCGGATTTCGAAAGAGCAACGAACCAAGCGGCTCAGCAAAGACCTTTTTGGCCAGCGGTGAGGCCGGCACCTCACCCGGCTCGAGCCACAGCCGGTACGTGGCACAAATGTCTTCACCCAGATAAGGACGCTGGGCCGCCAGGAAGACGTTGGCTCCCCGTTTCGCCGCCTCGGCCGCAGCGGCTACGCCGCCGGACGTACCCCCTACGACCACGACGTCTACATCGTAGGCAACGGGAACATCTCTCGCGGATTCAGTTACGACTCTCGCCGGGGCTTCGGTCTGCGATGCCTGCAAAGAACCTGTAAGCAGGAAGGGCGGGGCAAGCAATATCAAGAGCAGCAGTATTTGTGTCATCTTCTTCACGATTCAGCTTCTCCAAGAATATTTCCAGCCGCTCGGGCGGCAACGTGCTGGACCGAGTGACCAATATCCGACCGACCTTGCCGATACACAGGGTGGCTAATGCCTTGTTTCTTGTGCTGATTTCGATATTATTGCCGCGGCTCCCTTTTTTGCAACAGGAATCTTGTGAAAATGCCCAATCAGTGGCGTGGAAAGGGCCTTGGCCGGCCCTGCTCGGACACCTACAGGATGTCAGCGGCTGGCAAGCCGTGCCTTCTGTCTCTCTTCTCGCGGGCGATGCTTCCACCGACGATGCAGCCACCAGTATTGGGTTGGGTCCTCTCGGACGAATTGCTCAATCGCCTTGGTGTACTCGGCGGTGACCCATCTCAGCGGATCATCCTTGTCCGCCCATTCCTCGGGAAAGATGAT